>JAOAHX010000015.1 GCA_026415035.1 Thermodesulfobacteriota bacterium
ACCACGATCAAAGTATTTCCGCCCATGATCAAAGGATCTGAAAGGGTCTCTTTTAAATGGTAATCTTCCTTTTTCTCTTCCGTCCAGAAAGAGCAGTAGCATCGGATGGCCCACACCAAGGGAAGAAGCCACCTCATTCGCCTTTTTTCCTTATCTCGGTCGAGAAAGAGGATTTTGAATCCACAATGCTCCATCATCAACCTCAAGATCGGAAAGGTCAAAGGAGAAAGGTGGAGCATGTAAAGATGTTCGAACCGATCTCTTCCCAATTTTTTAGGCGAAGGGATTTTAGAAAATAATCCAGTGATGAGAAACCTTAACCTTCTCTCGATATTGAGGTAATTAGGAAGGGTGAGAATCAATTTCCCCCCCGGTTTGAGGACCCGGGAAAACTCTCGAATCGCATTAAAAGGGTTCTCGAGATGTTCGATCCCTTCCACGCAGGTAATCAGATCAAACAGGTCAGCAGGATACGGAAGCGAGCGATTCAGGTCACCAATATCGAGCGTCAAGTCTGGAGCAGAGAAATAAGTTGGATCGATATCACAGCATTGGACTTCGAATCCCAATTTTTTAAGCCGGGCCGCCAAAATCCCCGTTCCCGTAGGGACATCGAGGGCCCTCCCCCTGGGTTCCTTCTGGGCAATCGCCATTACCTTCTCGTGGATCTCCGTCCGGGAGAGGGAGACCATCCCATAGGGCCATTTTGTTGAAGAAGCAATCGGTCGGTTCAATGGAGCCTTTCCTTCACAACCCCCCAAGGGGAAACATAGACAATGCCTCTTTTCCGGCTTTCTCTGACGAGCCGACGGAGAAAGGTCTTTCTACCCCTGATCACAGGATTCTGATGTAAATACCATTTGATAAACCTCAGCCGATCTTTTGGAGATATGAAATGGGGGATTGAGGTGTTGAGTTGGAGGAGATTTTTAAATAGCCTCTTTTCATCTATCTTTTTCCCCAACCGGATATCCTCCAGATCGAGCAGTTTAAAAGACCACTGCTGATCTTCCCTTGAAACGAGAATATTACAGGCCTTCATATCCTGGTGGAAGACCTCTCGTTGATGAAGTCGGCTTAGCCACTGAGAAAAGTCCCGGATGAAACGTTTCTTCGCCTCGTCATCCTCAAAACCCTTGCATAAAAAGCGATCCAGCTCCTCCCCTTCCGGTGCCTCCATAATCAAAAGGCTTTCCCGGGGCAAACCCCGTTCTCGCCTTTCGGCCAAGCCGAGGAGAGGGACGGAGGGCACCCCTCGGACTCGCACCCCGTTCCCTCCCACCCATGCCCTGACCCCTTTAGATCGCCGACACCGCTCTTTCAAACGATCCCACCAATGAGGATAGCAAAATTGCTTAACACATATCCTTTTGTCCCCGGCCTGGAAGATCGAAACCTTGACTTCTGGACTCTGCTTGACCAGCAGGGCTGGAGTCTTTTCGACAAAGGTCCGGTGCCTCTCGATCGCACGGACGAGAAGATCCAAAGGGAAGTCCCTGCGGGAGTAGAAGGTAAACGGTTTATTTTGTTTGACGGAAAATTCGGTGCTCTCTTTTAAACAACGTCTGGTCCGGCTCTCCCATTGTTTTTTTTCGAGACGATTCATCCAGGAATTGATTTTTTGGAAATAGAACGCCTTTTTCTTTTGGTAAGCTAAATCACCCTCAAAGTACTGATCGAGAAATCTTTCGAGCTTCTCTTTCGGCCAGACGAATCTCAAGGAGTGAAAGAGTTGGGCGATATTCCATAATTTCTGACTCATGGAGAGAGAAGGAGAAAACCTCGCCCGGTGGAGATCGGTGAGAAACAGCGACCCACCATCCCAGAGAAAGTTACCGACATGGAGGTCCTGATGAAATAACCCTGCCTGGTGTATCCGGAGAAGCATCTTCACCAGTTCGGTTACAATCCCTTCGTTTCTCAAAAGTTCGGGGTTCTCTGCCAAGGACCCCTCGGAAGGGATCGCTTCCGACATGTAGTAACTTTCCCAGACGAAC
Organism: Thermodesulfobacteriota bacterium; assembly: GCA_026415035.1. Taxonomy (NCBI): domain Bacteria; kingdom Pseudomonadati; phylum Thermodesulfobacteriota; species Thermodesulfobacteriota bacterium. The sequence goes on from JAOAHX010000015.1 coordinate 1,998, forward strand.
CCTTTCGATATCCTTTCCATCCATCCCAGAGGGTTCGGGACCTTCAGGCCTCTTTTGCCCGACTGGTAGGCCACGAACCATTCTTTCCTCCCTTTTGAAGGGAAGATGGTATATTTCAAAGCCTCGATCCAGTCTTTCGTCAGATCTCTCTTGAGGAACACCTTTCGTCCGTCCGGTAACAGGAAAAACCCGGTCCACCTCCATTTCGAGTGGCGGATACAACCTCCTCCTAAGGTCAATGCGGAGGCAACCGGATCGAGGAAGAAGGGAGAAGATAGAAACCCAAGCAGATCTTCCCTAATCCATCCTTTCAGGGACCCGGTGGCCACCTTGTGATAAAGGGGTTTAACCATATCGGTTCGGAGATCGCCCCCCTCGTCCTTCGCTCAGCTTTCGAATCTTTCTTTTCAACCTCATCCACAGCCGATCGTCACTTTTCACAAATCTCAGGGGGGGAGCCTTCCCCATTCCTCCTGGGACCCCGTTTTTCGGGCGGTGACCCATATTCCTTTCGGCCGTTTCCGGTCCCCTTCTAAGGTGCAATCCAAAATCTTGAATCGGTTCAGCAATAATTCGATGCCTTGGGGAGTAAAACGCCAGTAATCCTTAGGGGCAGGATGGATTTTAAAATGCATGACGGTGGTTAGGATCAAAAGACCCTCGGGTTTTAACACCCGATAGATCTCATCGATGGCCTTCTGGGGATAGGGGAGATGTTCCAAAGACTCGAGATTAAGCACCAGGCCGATACTTTCGTCGGCGATGGGTTTCATGTCGGCAATGTCGCAAAGGATGTCGATACAAGGGGGATCGAAATCCTGAATGTCCTGCTTGAGGTAACGCCGCCCAGGGAAAAGGGGCTGATAATAATTGGGCTCCCACCCGGCACAGGTATCCAGGATGGGTTCCTCAAAGGGATACCGTTCAATCACCCATTTCACATAATTCACCACGGCCTCTCTCATCGCAGTTCTTTCCTTTAGGGCATGCCAAAAACCCGTTGAAGGATAGAGAGCATTTTCGGAGCACAGGCTTGCAGGGTGTACTGGCTCGCCACTTTCTTTAGGCCTTCCATTCCCATCTTCTCCCTTAATTCTGGATCTTCGATTAAGAGGGACAACCTTTCCATCCATTCCTCCGGTGTCCTGGCGTAAAACCCGTTTACCCCGTCTTCCACCAGATCCCGGTTGATCCCCACCGGGGTGCAGACCACTGGCAGCCCCACCCCCTGATATTGGAGAATTTTCAACCCACACTTTCCCCAGGACCACGGATCGTCCACCAGGGGCATCATCCCGATGTCAAAGCTTTGGAGGTCGGCCACCTCTTCATCGGCCCTCCAATTTTTTTTGATCACCCTTATCGATTCGCAATCGAAGAAGGTGTCGCAGACGATCTTCAGGTCAAGGTAGGAATATTTCCGCCCGAGCTGTTCGAAAATGGGCTTCATTTTCTCAAGATAGTGGATCGACCCATGATCCCCGATCCATCCCAGGGTTATCCGTTCCCCTCGATGCCTATAGTTTTTGGGCCGGTAGCGGCTGATGTCGATAGGGGTGGGGATGACCTCCACGCGGGGATGAAGGGCCAACACTTCCCTCTTTAAAAATTCATTCCCTGCGATGACGAAATCAGAGGCGCGGATCATCTGAGCGAACCGCCTTCTCCGGGAGAGGGAGAGGGGTTGTTCGGATTTGGAATTTCGATACATGACCGCATCATCAAAATCGTAGACGATTTTCTTTGCCCTTTTCCGAAGGAGCCAGAGCCTCGGGTGATTGAATCGTTTCCTTTGGATAAAGACGATATCATAACGAGGAAGCGATCTGAACCATCGAAGGTATTCCCGGGGAGTCCTGGGGAAAAGTTCGACCGTGGCCTCCACCCCGTTGGATTGGAGATAGGAGAGGTATTGGAGCACCCGATACCGACTGGCGGCAACAGTGTATCCTTGGATAAGAAAAAGGACCTTCAACAAATCGCTCTTCCCCCGATCAGGGATTGCAAAACCTGATAAAGTTGGTGAAAACAGACCTCGATACAATAGCCTTCCTTCACGGTCTCGATGCCCTGGCGGCCCATCTCCCTTCGCATGCCGGGGTCCTCGAGGAGCGTCTCCAAATGCCTGACCCATTCTTCCTCGGTTTCCGCCCAGAAACCGTTGACCCCGGGTTTGATGATATCGCGGTTCATCCCCACGGGTGAACAGACTACCGGGAGGCCGACGCTCAAATATTGAAGAATTTTTACACCGCATTTCCCCCTTGACCAGGGGTGGTCCTGGAGGGGCATCACCCCGATATCGAAAGAAATTAAGTCCAGATTCTCTTCCTCCAGGGCCCAGGGTTTATTGATCGTGGGAAGGAATCGGGATTCAAAATGGCCATCGCTGACGATTTTTAAAGCCAAATTCGGGAACCTTGAGGCCAAGGTCCTAAACACGGGCTCTAATTTCTGGAGGTACCGCAAATTACCCTTGGTCCCCATCCACCCGATGATCAAAGGAGAGGAGGAGGTGGGTTCCTTTTTCAAGGGGTAAGCCCTCAAATCGACCGGGGTGGGAATGACCGAGACGTTTTTTCGGGGATCGGCTCTTAACACTTCCTCTCGAAGAAAGGAGTTCCCCGCAATCACCGCATCGCTCTTTTTGACCATCCACTTAAATTTAACCCATCTCGAAAGGGAACGAGGCTTGGGTGAGCTGGAAGACCGGTACATGATGGCATCGTCGAGATCGAAGAGAATCTTCTTCGATTTCCTCCGAATCCATGAAAATTCAATGGGGGAAAGGAGCCTCCTCTGAATAAAGACGAGGTCATACTGGGGGAGCCTCATATAAATAGAAAAACGATCTTGAATCGAGGCGGGCAAGGGCTGCCAGAGAGGCCACACCCCGCGATGCCGGAGAAGGGGGAAATATTGTTCGACTCTAAACCGGTGCCCTTGATCGCTGGAATGGGTAAGGAAAATGATATTCATCCCTTTTCCCGAAGCCCCTTGACGGCCACTATTAAAATCGATTTAGCAAAGTCGACCCCTAAATATCGATGGAGAGGGGCCATCACATACTTTCGAAAGAGATAACGATGGAAGGCGTCGCTATAGGTCCGGTACATCTCTTTGATCTCAAACCCCCGGGACATCAGGATCCCCCCCAGCTCGTCATAACAGTAAGGCTGTTTGTGGGTGGCATCCCGCCAGTAACGCCCGGGGTTAAAGGTATTGGGCGTTGTCAGGATGAGCCTCCCGCCCTCTTTAAGAAGCTCGTAAATCTTCCCGAGCATCTTGATCCCCTCTTCCAGGGGGAGGTGTTCGATCACCTCGAATAGAAAAACCGCATCAAAGGTCTCCTGAATCTCTTCCAGGTCGTAATAATCGTGAAATTGATCGCGATCGACGTCCATGCTTTTGTAAAGGAGTTTGGGAAAATGTTTTTTTAAACGCCTTTCCAAGGCTCGATCAGAGGCCCCTATGTCAAGCACCCGATCGCCATCCCGGAGGTGACGAAGCATCAGCGGAAATCGCTTTTTAAGGATTTTTAAGTCCCATATCTCAGGATATCGCTGGTGGATTTGATTTCGGAACTCAAAAATCCTTGACCAACTCATCCCTTCGACCATCCACTCGCACCCATTCCCTTTTCTCGAAGTCGAACCGTTTCACGACTTTCGCTGGAGCCCCCATCGCCACCGAATAGTCTGGAATATCTTTGGTCACCACGGATAAGGCCCCGATGATGCAGTGTCTTCCAATCGTCACATTGGGCAAGACACAGGCACCATACGCAATCCAAGAATCCGCTCCTATATGGACATAGCCCACCTTGATCTCCTGCTCTTTGCTTGGCCGACGGATATCTCCTGGCTTTCGTGAATTATCGATGATCATCACATTGGGAGAAATCCCCACATTCTCTTCGATGACGATGCGATTGCAAGCGCTTATAAAGCAACCCTCTGAAATAATCACATGGTCTCCAATGAACAACAGGCCCTCTTTCGACCGCTTGTCTTTGGGATGGAGGTTGATGCTCGTATTCCGCTTGATCCGGACATGGTCGCCGATATGAACGAATCGGGGGCGATTGATGACGACCCCCGGTTCAATATAAACATCCTTCCCGTAGGAGCCAAAGAAAAAACGGTTTTTGAGATTGGCCAGGGGATACCAGAATCGTTTCTTTTTCATGGGGAGCATCTTCCTCCTGATTGAATCCCCGAGAATAGTTGGCTGAGGGTGTGCCAGGTCCCTTGATGAGAATACGGCACCATAGCGCCTTCGGGGTCACTGGGGTTTTGACCCGCCCCTCTTTTCAGAAACAGGAGGATGGATTGGGCAAGGGAACCGTGATCTCGAGGATCCGAAAGCACCAAACCCTCTCGATGAGTCCTCATCACCCCACTGGCCCCGTTCCAAGAGGTCGTGATGACAGGCAGTCCGCTTGCTAAGGCTTCCAAGACCGTAAGGGAACAGGCATCGTAATAGGTGGGATGGACCAAGAGATCGGCCGCCCCATAATACTTTTCCGGTTCATCGGTGGAACCCGCAAAAACGATGTCCTCCGAAACTCCAGATTGTTTGGCCAACCGGAGATAAGGGGTCTGCCGATCTCTCCCAAGGATCATAAGTTTGAAGGGCGGGCAACCCCCTTTTTTTAAGTCCCCCAAGGCTCGGATCAAGGTGTGCAATCCTTTCATCCGGAAGTTATTCGACACAAACAGGATGAGGAAGTCCTCTCCGAACCCGTATCGTTTCCGAATTTCATCTCGATATCGGCGATTTTGGGGATGAAATCGAACGGTATCCACTCCGTTGTAAACCACCGCGATCCGGTCTTCTGGAATTTTATACCATTGGATCAGATCTTCTTTGACCATGTCGGAGATGGCGACGATCCTTTTATAGCTTCCTCTTTTAAAAGGGGCGCTCTCGATATAGCCCTGGACCCATTGCTTCGGGCTCAGCACCCTGCCCAAAAATTTGATCGACCGTAAGAGGGGATGATCGTAGGCCTTTAAACTGCGCCAGAACCAGGCCCAATGGACGCCCCCATGGGGTTGAAGCACATCCGCCTCCAAAGTATTTCCCACCCCGAGGGTGACGTCGTATTGTCCTCTTTTGATCTCCCGGGTTGCCTTTATGGCAAAGGATAAGAGACGGAGGCTCTTCGGAAAAGGGATCGTCCTCACCCTGTGAAGCAGAATCCCTTTCACCCCTTCCTCCCAACGCTCTGCATAGACATGGACCTCATAGCCCTCGCCCGCCATCCAAGTGCAGAGGTCGACCACATATCTCTCCGCGCCTCCCCTGCGTTTGGAGAAGTCAGGGATGGCCGTGGCAAACCTTATTTTCCTCTCCATCTCCCCAATTTCATCACCTCTTGGTAGAACCCTTCAACGACCTCGGCCTGTCGGTCCAATCGGAATTCCCGCTGGGCCTTCTCCCGGGCCGCTTGCCCCATCTTGGATCGTAACTCCGGAGCCTTTAAAAGCTGAAGGGTTGCCATCGCCAAATTCTCGGGCGTATCCTCGACGACCAGACCCGTTACTCCGTGATCGATCAGCTCGGGGAGAATTCCCCGGTTCGCCACGATCGATGGTTTTCCCATGGCCATGGCCTCTCGGAGGGCCCGGGCCGTTCCGTCGGAACCGGGCATCAAAAAGACGAAGAGGTCCATACAGGCCAGCGTGTCGAGATAGTGATCGGTCTGATACCCACCGAGAACCACCCAGGGTTCCACGCCGAGCCTCTTCATCGGTTTGAGGACGCTCTCCTCCATCTGGCTCGACCGTCCCACCAGAAGGACCTTGATCTTGGGGTATTCTGGGACGATCTGCTTGATCGCCTCGAGGAAAACCTCGGTCCTCCGATATTTCTGAAATCTGGCCACCATCCCGATCACGATCTCCTCTTCCCCTATCCCGAAGTGGGCTCTCATGTCTTTTCCCGCGATCCGAGTTCGAAATCGTTCGAGATCGAGGGCGGGGTTGGCTTTGCAGATTCGTTCCTTCGGAAAACCGAAATGCCTTTCGACCTTCTCTCTCCCGGTTTCCGAAAAAGTAATGAGGCCATCGGTGAATTTGGAAATCAAGAGGCGATTTCCGATATGCGAGGGGATGGCATCGCGCTTATGGTCTGTCCGGATCACCACCACCGGGCCTCCGGCCCTTCGGGCGGCCATCCCGCCCAGGAGGTGGTCGTGAGACTGGTGGACATTGAGCACTTCGATCTTTTCCGATCGGAGATAATCCGTGAGATCGAAAACGTCCGAGAGGTTATCCCGGATCGATCGAAAGGAGTATAACCTCAAGGGGCGGTTCAGATGAAACTTGTCGGTGGCGAAGATGCCATTCTCTCTGACCCTTCGCTCCAAGCTGTCCTCCACTGGAACGGGAGGTCTCCGATAGGCGAGGATCACCTCGTGTCCCCTCCTCTCCAACGCCTTGCAGAGGTTGAGGATCGGTTCAGAGGGCCCGGTCCATTTCCAGTCGCTGAAGAGATGGAGGATCTTCATCCGGTTCGAAGGTATCCTGGGTCTTTTTCGGCCAGGAGAAAGAGTTTTTTCCCGAAGATCAGGTCCGCCGACATCGTATGTCGAAAAATCTCCCTGTTCCTCTCCCTCTGGAGAGGATTCCTTTCCCTTTGAAAGGCGCGATAGGTGGCCAGGTAAATCAAAGGAAAGAGGAAGAAGAGAACCATCGCCGTGTTGCTGTACTGGTGCGTGGTGACCTTTAGGATCCGAAACCCATTTCGATGAAGCATGACCCTGAGCTCAAAATAATTCGCAAGATGGATATGTTCTCCCCCGGCAAAGGCATCCACCTCGTTACAGGGCCTTCCAGTAAAAAGATTAAAGCCCACCAGAAGGTTTGCCAGCCTCGCCTTTAAATTCAAAAGATTGGGCGTCGTAATCAACAGTTTTCCTTTGGTTTTCAGAACCCGGTAACATTCCCGGATAAACTGGAAAGGGTCCTCGAGGTGCTCGATGCCGTTCGAACAGAGGACGAATTCGAAACTTTCATCGGGAAAGGGCAGAGGGGCATTAAGGTTCGCCCGAAGACAAGAGATCCCTTCTGCGCCAAAGAGGCTGGGTTCGATATCCACCGCCAATACCTCAAAACCGGCCTCCTTTAAACGACGGGAGAGGGCCCCCGTCCCTGCCGGAGCATCCAATAATTTTCCCCTTGGGCCAATATCGGTCAAAATCTTCACCACTTTATCATGGGGGTGTCGGGTCCCCAGGACCTTCTCCCTCAACGACCCATCCCTCATCGAGCCTTATCCCTCTGTGAGAAATATCGAATACCTTCTCCCACTTCCCTGATCTCTTCGTCGCTCAATTCAGGATAGAGGGGAAGGGAGAGAATTTCTCTGGAGCCTCTTTCGGTGACGGGTAGATCTCCCCTCTGGTAGCCCAAATCCTGAAAGGCCTTCTGAAGATGGATGGGGATGGGATAGTGGATGAGGGTTTCAACGCCCTTCGCTTTCAAGAACCGCTGAAGCTTATCCCTCCGTTTCACCCGGATGACGAAGAGATGATAGACATGTTGACTTTTCTCGCTTTCCACCGGGCATTGCACGCCCGTTTCTTGAAGTCTTTCCTTATAAAGTTGGGCTTTGGCCCTCCTCTGGGCATTCCATCGGTCGAGATAGCTTAACTTCACCCGGAGAATGGCGGCCTGGAGTTCGTCAAGCCGGCTATTTCCGGCCCGGAGGGCATGATGGTATTTTTTCCTTTCTCCGTAACACCGAAGGATCCGAAGTTTTTCGTATACCTTCCCGTCATCCGTCACGATCATCCCCCCATCTCCGCCGCCCCCCAGATTCTTGGTGGGATAAAAGCTGAAGCAACCCATGAGGCCAAAGGACCCCACCCTTTTGCCTTGGTACGCCGCCCCATGGGCCTGACAGGCATCCTCGATGATCAGGAGATGATATCGACGGGCAATGTCCATAAGGGAGTCCATCTCTGCGGGTTGGCCGTAAAGATGAACGGGAAGAATGGCCTTTATCCTCTTGCTTCTTCGTTTCTTCAGGAGATGTTCGAGATGACCGGGATCCATATTAAAGGTCGCGGGATCGACATCGACGAAAAGAGGTCTCGCCCCTGTGAAAGCGATGGCCAGAGCGGTCGCAATAAAAGAGTTGGCGACCGTGATCACTTCATCCCCTTCTCCGATACCCGCTGCTTTTAAGGCGAGATAGAGGGCATCGGTTCCAGAATTGACTCCAACGCCATAACGAACCCCACAAAAACGGGCAAATTCCTCCTCGAAGGCGGAGACCTCCTCCCCGAGGACGAACCTCCCCTTTTCCAGGACCCGCCTCGTGGCGGAGAGAATCTCACCCCCGATCTCTCGGTACTGCCTGGTCAGATCGATAAAAGGCACCATCCCTTTTCCTCATTTTATTCCCAATACTCCTTCTTATACCTCCGATAAAAATCAATGGTCTTTCGAAGCCCCTCTTCGAGGTCGGTCTTGGGACTCCACCCTACCACCCTCTTGATCTTTGAGATGTCCGTATAATAATCGCCCGGCTCCACCTCTTTCCGCTCTTTCGTGAATTCCGTGAAGATCACCCTTCCCGTGCCGGCGATCTCTACAATCTTCTTGGCAAGTTCGACAAAGCTGATCGGCACGCCTGTCCCCACATTGAAGACCTCCCCGTACGCTTGGGGGCAGGCCGCCACCTGGAGGAAACAGTCCACGAGATCATCCACATAGAGAAAGTCTCTCAAAATACGGCCATCCCCGAAGACAGGAATCGCCTGGTCGTCGATGGCCTTCCGAATAAACCAGTTGACCACCCCATATTCATCATGGGCCATCTGGTGTCGGGGGCCATAGGTGTTGGTAATTCGGAGGCAGGTTCCGGAGATCTTGTGGACATCATCGTAAACCAGGACCATCTTCTCCGCCGAAAGGTTGGTCACCGCATAGATCCCCTTAGGGTTGGTGGGATGATCCTCCCCCACCGGAAGCCTGACGCTCGACCCGTACTCTCCCCGGGTCCCTGAAAAGATGATTTTCACCGCCGGGTTATTCTTTCGGCAGGACTCGAGGAGGACCAGGGTTCCCCGGCAGTTGATGTCCAGGTCCTGGATGGGATTGCGGATGCTATCCACATGATTGACTTGTCCGGCGAGATGAAAGATGTAGTCCTGATCTTTCACCAGGTAGTCCATCGAATGTTCGTCGCGGACATCGCTGAAATTGATCCGGATCCGATCCACGATCTCTCTTACGTTGAAGAGGTTTCCTCCAAGGCGGGGCATCATATTGTCAACGATCGTCACTTTGGCTCCGAGGTTGACGAGGCGGAGGGCGAGGTTCGATCCGATGAAACCCAATCCTCCCGTGATCAGGACCCGTCTTCCCTGAAAGGCTTCCTCATAGGAGGTCATCGAGATTCTCCTTCTGGGCCCTCTGGATCTCCCAGAGCTTCGCATACTTGATGAAGACATAGAACATGGTCGAGACGATGATGACCAAACCGGGCAGGCCATCCCGAAATCCCATCTTCAAAAGGTATTCCTTGATAAAACGGAAGGGGGGGTGGAATAGGAGCTTGAAGAGACTGAACTTCTCCCCCTTTCGAACCATATCCTCCGCGGCGATTCGAGAATATTTGTCGATCGTCTGAATCTGGTCCGAAATGTCTCGATAGGTATAGTGAAGGTACTTATTTTTGAGGACCTTCACTTTTCCGTCAACCACCACCTTGGCATGAAGTCCGCCCTCCCACCTCCCCTTCTCCCTCCGGTATAGCCTGATCTCGCCATCCGGATACCACCCGCCGTATCGAATCCACCGTCCCAGGTAGTAGGTCTGACGGTAGACGAAAAAACCGTCCACCCCGTCTGCGCCGTCCTTTAAGACCTCTCCGATCTCTTCCGCCAGGGCCCGAGGAACCTCCTCGTCCGCATCCACGAACATGATCCAGGGCCGGGTCGTCAGATCCGCCGCATATTGGTATTGATCCCGATGGCCCCGGAATTCCCTCCGGTAGAGCTTGTCGGTATAACGTTGACAGATTTCATAGGTTCCGTCGGTACTTCCCGAATCCACGACCACCAGTTCCTCAGCCCAGGGAAGGCTTTTCAGACATCGCTCAATGGTTCGACGATTGTTAAAGGTTAAAACATAGACCGAGACTGGAAGTTTATCCCTCATGGCCTTGATCCTAATCAAGGGGGCAGGGTTCCACAACCAATCACCCAATCCTACCGGCCCAATCCCCAATCCTTTCCTCCCCTTTTAAGGAACAAGGGGGGATTGGCAGTGGGCGCTTAGGGGGTGTTCAGGCCTTGAGATTCGGCGATTCGAAAAGGTTTCCCAACCCTTGTCAATGACCTCCTCAACCTCTTCCACCGTGATCTGTTCCATACATCGGTGATCGGTCGGGCAAACCCTTTTAAAACAGGGGCTGCAGGAGACCTCCTTTTTTACAACGACATGTCCCTCTCCCCAAGGGCCGGTGGCAGAAGGATCGGTCGGGCCAAAGATGGCCACCACAGGCGTCCCGACGGCGGTGGCCACATGCATCGTTCCGGTGTCATTCGTGAGGAGAAAGGCACACCGTTCAAGGAGGGCAGCAAGCTGAAGCAGATTGGTCCTCCCAGTAAGGTCTATCCCATCGTTCCCTAAGTGATCCAGGATCCTGCGACCAATCCTCCGTTCCGATTCGCTTCCAAAGATGATCACCTTGGCCTTCCGTGCCCGGGCGAGCCTTCTTCCCAGCTCGCCGAAACGTTCCGGAGACCAGCACTTGGCCGACCCATAGGCCGCTCCTGGATTGAGGCCGACCAATGGGTTCCCCTCCAGCCCCCCCCTCCCCTTTAAAATCTCTTCAGCCCATCCCCTTTCTTCCTCCCCCAGCGGAAGGGAGGGAGAGGATGGAACCTCCTGATGGCCAAGGGATCTTAAGAGCTCGTGATAATAGAAAATCCTGTGGACCCGGAGGAGCTCTTCCTTGCGGACGATCCCGTGGGTGAGCAGGATTGACCGGCCTTCATCCCGATATCCAACCCGGATCGGGACTCTTGCCAAATAGACCTGGAAGGCGGAACGAAAAGACCTCGGGAGGATGAGGGCCAGATCAAACCTCTTCTTTTCTAAGCTCCTCCCGATTCTGAGATCGTCAAAAACGGCCCTCGCCCCTCCTCTCTTCTCAAACGGGATGATCTCGTCGACATAGGGAGAATTCTTCCATAAATCCGCCAGAGGGGCCGGAACCAGGACCGAGAGCATCGCCCCTGGAAATCGCCTCTTCAGGGATTCCACCGTTGGGTAGGTGAGGATCGTATCGCCGACCCAGTTGACCCCCCGGACCAGAATTCGCCTCACCTGATCAAAGTCGACCTTCAAGCTCGATTTCTCTCCTTATTGAAAGGGGACAGGCATCGTGGCTGTCCCCTTTCGATTCATTAAATTATTCTATTTAGCCTCCAAAGTCAATATGAATATCTTTTCAAGTGCTTAGAGACAAGACCTCCTCTGTTGCTTTAAATACGTCCTCCACCGTGATCTCTTCAAGGCAGGTTAACCTCCGGCAGGAACGTTCCCTGCAGGGGTTACAACCCACCTTCTTGACCACCTTTTTGTGAATCCCTATGGGTTCGTTCACAACGGGGTCGGTTGGCCCATAGAGGACCACCACGGGAATCCCCATCAGGGAGGCCAGGTGCATTGGGCCCGTATCCCCCCCGATATAAAGATGGCATCGCCGGTAGACCTCCGCGAGCTGGGTAAGGGAAAATGTCCGTGGCCCGAGGAGGGAATGGCCTTTCATCCTTCCCTGAATCTCTTTGACCCAATCCAATTCCTCGGGACCCCAGGTATAGAGGACGGTGGCTCCAAGCTCCATGGTGAGCCGGTCAGCAAGTTGGGCATAGTGGCCTGGAAACCACCTTTTGTAAGGCGTGTTACGGCTGGTGCCCGGATGAATAGCGATGAGAGGACCTTTGGAAGCAGGGATGGCTTGATCAAAAAAATGGTTTATATAATCCCTGTCCGGCTTTGGGACGAAGACCGGGTAGGGTTGGGGTGGAATCTCGAGGCCCATTCCCTTGAGCAATCTGAAATTCTTCTCATAACGGCTGACCCTTTCAACGAAATCGATTCGGACGTTCGAAAAGAGGAAGTTTCCTTCTCTGCTCGCTCTTCGGCCATAACCGATCCGTTTGGGAGAACCCGAAAAAAAGGAAAGCAGTCCGCTCTTCAGGATGCCGTGGAAGTCGAGCACCAGGTCGAATCTCCTGCTGCGGAGGAGCCGAACCCAGGAGAGGACCTCCCAGGCCGTTCTCATCAGGCCTTGAGCCGATTTCATCCCCCTTTCCCACCTCTTTCTCGGAAAGAGGATCACCTCGTCAATCTCGGGTTGGCTTTCGAGGAGCCCTTGGGAGGGCTCCTCGACCACCCATGAAATAGACGAGGAAGGATGGTGTGCCTTGATGGCTTTTACGGCCGGAAGGGTCCGGATCACATCCCCCACTGCGCTCAGCCTTAAAATTAAAATCCTTTGGTATCCCATCGATCGATCTTACTTATCTCACGCCGATTCTGACTTCGAGGACATCCACGGGCCCTTCCCCATTCCTCCTGCTTCACCTAACCGGCCAGGCACTGGAGATACGTGTCGGGAAGGCTCCTCGTTTTGCCCTCAATGCTGACGCAGAGGTGTTTCGTCTCTCCCTCGGCCAGGATCTCCTTCCGGTCCTCACCCAAGATCTGATACGCAAACGTGACCATCCGTTTATTCAATTGTTTCAACCGAGTTCTAACAAGGATCAATTCGTCATACCTTGCAGAACCCCTGTAGCGGCAATGGACCTCGGATACGACAAGCCGGTATCCGAGCTTTTCGAGGTCAGCATATCGAAACCCCTTCCGGCGACAGAACTCCGACCTTCCCACCTCAAACCAGATGAGATAATTGGCGTAATAAGCCACCCCCATCTGATCCGTCTCCGCATATCTCACCCGTATCTCGACATCCACGTAATCCTTCATCTCCTCCCCTCAAGGAACGATCCTCATGCCATCGCCCTGATTGATTCGCCGGCCGGGTCAGAGCCCCCTCAGGTATTCCGGCCTCAAGAGAGCGGGGTCTCTTCTTTTGAGGACCTCCCGGATCCTCCTTAGCGCTTCCTCCTTCTGCTCGGGAATCCAAAACCGAAGGGGAAGGTAATTCGAGGCATGGTTAGAGGCAAAGAAGCAATGGGTCATCTCGCTGTGCTCGATCATCGTCTCGAGCTCCTGGATGAGGCCAAAGGGGGTGGGAAGAACCAATCGTCCTTCCTCGATCTCTCTCTCAATCGGCGTTCCCGGCACGACCATCAGAGAAAGGGCCCCTACGAAGTCCGGGTCCATTTTAGAAAGGACAAGGCCTGTCTCCCGGGCATGGGCCTGGCTTCCCTCCACCCCGCCCAAACCTAAAATGACGGTCACCGAAAGGAGGATCCCGGCCTCCTTCACGATCCGGGCCGCCTGGATCATCTGCTCCACCGTCGCATTCTTTTTCACCCTTTTCAGGACGTGGGGGTCGCCAGACTCCAATCCTAAATAGAGGATCCCCAACCCTAATGTTCGAAGTTCCTTCAATTGTTCCAGCCCCTTCCTGAGGATGTCCCTCGCATTGGCATAAATCCCTACTCTTTCGAGCCCCTTGATCCTCCTCCGGAGGTATTCAAGGATCTTCCTCAGTTCATCCTGAGGGATGGCCAGGGCATCCCCGTCGGCCAAAAAGACCCTACGGATCGGATATCCGCTCACCTCATCAATGTCCTCCTGGATCTCCTCGAAACGTTTCACCCTGAACTTCTTCCCCCGATAGGCGCCACAGAAGGTACATCGATTATAGGAGCAGCCTACCGTGACCTGGAGGATCAAGCTCTCGGCCTCGCTGGGCGGTCGAAAGATCATCCCTTCATATTTCATCTTCAAACCCTCGCTCCCCAATTCCTTTAAGCAGGACCTTTAATCAGACCTCCTTTGATCCGGATGGGTGATTTGGGTTAAAACAGCCGCTACTCCAAACCTGGCCCCGTGAACCAGGAACTCGCCCTCGGACAAACGGACGGGCTTGGGCCTAACGGTTTTTCCCCTCCGGAAGATCGAACTGATAGAGGAGTTCCCCCTCCTTGACCAACCCGAGCTCCTTTCTTGCGACCTCCTCAATATAACCTTTATCATTCCGAAGCCGTCGAATTTCCTCCTTCAACTTCTCGTTTTCCTCCGATAATTTCAGATTCATCTCCCTGATCCTGGCCAGCTCCTTTTTTAAACGGATGAGATGGAGCAGGCCTTTCTCCCCGAAAAAGGTGAAGAACCCGAAAAGGAGAAATCCGATCAAGAGAAGGAAGAAGGATTTCTTTTTAAACCTCATAGACCTCGAATCTATTGGAGTTTAAACTTGATGGGGATGGTCCCTGACTGTTCCACCTGGGGGTGATCTTTCGGAAGAGGGGCAAAGCGCCAATGCTTCAGGTATTGGATCGCGATCCGCTCCAGCTCTGCATCCCCTTTGATCGTTGGCACGACACGATCGACCATGCCGTTTGGCAGGACCCAGATCATCATTTCAATTTCTGCCTCCACCCCCACTTGGGCCGTTGGAGGAGGGGGCCTCTCGATAATCCTCCGGGTAACCAGCTGTCCTTTGATCCCTAATTTGAGGTTCTCCTCCAGGGGTTTCGCGGTCACGGGCCTTTCTTTAACGAGGAGCAACCTCTCGGCGACCCTCTCTGCGCCTCGATCTCTGATTTTCTCTATCTTCAAAGCCTCCTTCATCGAGGGAATCGGTGCCTCGGGGATGAATTTCTCCTCCTTCTCCCTTAAATAATTTTCGATCTCCCTTTCCAGGGCCTTAAACTCAGGGTGATTCTTGAGGGCCCTCATCCGTTCCTCTTCCGTGGCCCCCTCGATCTTGGGCATTCGGGGATATTCTGGGGCAAGGGCCCTCCAATCTTGCTGAGCGCTCGCCTCCTCCATTTTTTTCAAAATGACCTCTTCCCGGATCCTCTTCTCTTCCAGGGAAACTCCCTCGCCCCTTTTCAAACCGAGACGCTTGGCCGCCTCCCGGCTTATCTCCCGCCATCCCTGTTCGAGAGGGAATTGGACCGACGGGATGTAGAGAAGGGCCCAAAGACAAAAACCGACCACGGCGATGAGGAGGAAGACGAGACGGGGCACCTTCGGTCTAGAACTTGGCCTTTTTACCTTATTCATTAACCGACCCTACCTCCCCTTGATCTGCTCCAGCATGCTCCGGGCCAACCGGCGCCTCTCTTCCCGGCTCGTCTTCTCAAAAAGGCGCTGATAAACCTGCCTGGCCTCCGCCCATCGCCTCTCCTCCATATAGAGGGCTCCCAGCTTCAACAGCGCCTCCTCTGTCAAGGCTGTCAGATGGGGATAGAGATAGAGGACCTTCGAAAAATGGAGGATGGCCGCTTCCCGATTCCCGGCTTCGGCATAGGCCTCGCCCAATTTGAACAGTGCTTGGCCAGCCATCCCCTCCTCCGGGCTTCGAAGGGCTTGGGTGAGGGAAGCGATGGCCTCGGAATAACGTTTGAGGTGAAGATAAAGAAGACCCAATCTATAAAAGATCTCAAAACGCGCCTCCTCCTGGGGATATTTTTCGAGAAACTCCTTCAGGATCTTTTCGGCCTCCTCCATTCGGCCCATGTGTCGGTAGGCCTCTTCCATCCCCAAGGTGCTTCTCCGGAATGCGAGGCTTGTCGGCCGATTTTTCATCACCCAGGAAAACCGTTCGAGGGCCTTCGGGTAGGCCTTGAGGAGAAGGTAAGTCTCCCCTGCCTCGAGATAGGCCTCCTGGAGGAGATGGCTTCTCGGATAGGCCCGTATGAACTTCTCCATCTCTTCCATCGCCTCGGACCACCGCCTCTCTCCCTTCAGCAGGAGGCCGAGGCGAAATTGGGCCTCCTCCGCCCAAGGGCTTTGGGGAAAGAGACGAACCGTTTCCTGGAAGGTCTTCAAGGCCTTCTCCAACACCTTCGATTGTTGGTAATACTCTCCCAATTGGAGGAGGACCTGGCCTGCCAAGGGATGCTGGGGATAATGTTTGATAAATGCCTCCGCACGCACCAGGTAGGGGTCAAATTGCTTCTCCTGGAAAAGGCAGAGGAGGATCCCGTAGTCGGCCTCCGGCGCCTCCTTCGATTTGGGGTGTTCTTTGACCAGCTGTTGGTAGGCCTGGATGGCCTGGGAATACTGTTTAAGGTTGTAGAAGCTGTCCCCAATCTTTAGGAGCGAAGAGGGGGCCAGAGGGCCCTCCGGATGGTGCCTGAGGAGCTCCTGAAATGCCTCGATCGCCTTTTCGAAATCCCTCTTCCTGAAATGGGACCAACCGGCCCAATATTGAGCCTCCCCGCGGTAGGAACTCGAAGGATATCTCTCCTTCAGTCTCCCAAAATAATTTAGGGCTTCCTCAAACCGTTCCTGTCGGTAAGCAATCCATCCCAGGAGATAGTATCCTTTCTCCTTCCCCTCTTCCTCCTGGGACTCCACCAGCCGGATCAAATGGACCTTGGCCTCCTCGTACTGATTCTGGTTCATATAGCATTGACCGAGGACAAGAAGGAGGGGGGGTGAGGATCGAAATTGGGGAAACTCCTTCAAGATTTTTTGAAAATAAGACAGGGCCTCTTTCCACTCCCCCCGTTCGAAATGGTACCATCCCAAGGTATTCAACCCTTTTGGATAGAGGGTTGGATTTCCCCTCAGCCCTTCCACGTATTGAAGACCTTTCGGGTAATCTCCCCCCAGAAGGTGGCTCTCGGCCAACCAATAGAGCACCTCCGGCATTTCAGGATGTCCAGGAAATTTCCTAACCCACTGTTCCCAGTAACCGATGGCCTCCCCATACCGTTTCATAAGGAAGTGAGTCACCCCAAGCTTCCTGTAGACCTGCTCCTCGAATTCCACTCTCCTCTTAGACCGAAGGATCTGCAGGTAGGCGTCGATGGCCCCCGGGAAGTCCTTCTGGTTAAAGAGGGAATCTCCTAACATGAGATAGACCCTCTCCCGAAGCTCATTTTCTGGAAAGGCCCT
This sequence comes from Thermodesulfobacteriota bacterium, assembly GCA_026415035.1. NCBI lineage: Bacteria > Pseudomonadati > Thermodesulfobacteriota > Thermodesulfobacteriota bacterium. Next base: position 19,070 of record JAOAHX010000015.1, read on the forward strand.
CAAGAACATGCGGAACATCGAGATGGCCTGGCCGAAATCCCTCTTTTGAAAAAAGTGCTGGCCGATATCGAAGAGACTCTGTTCGTTATAAGGGGATGGGAGAAAATAGGAGAGAAATCTTTGATAATAATCGATAGCCCGTTCGGATTCGTCATTTCCGAGATAGCTCCTCAAAAGGCCCCAGAAAATGGCATCCGATAGCGGGGTATGAGGAAAGTGGAGGAGAAGGTCCTCGAAGGTTTTTCGTCCCCCGAGGTAGTCCTTAGAGGCAATCTGGCTCCAGGCCAGGGCATATCGTGCGCTCTCCTCGAGGGGATGCCGGGGATACCTTCGCAAAAAGGCTCGAAAAAGGCTCAGGGCGTCTTCATATCGCTTTAACCTGAAGATGTTGAGACTCCTCAGGTATTCGGCCTCGGGCCGCCAGAGTCCCTCGGGATATTGTTGAAGATGGTCCTCAATCACCCTGAGCGATTCATCAAAACGGCCCAGCTGATAGAGGCAGTATCCTGACCAGAACAGGGAAGACTGGGCAATGGATAGGCTGGGCTTCGCTTCGTAAGCCAGACGGAAGAACCGGCTGGCCTCCTCGTAGGCCCCTCCCGTCATCCGGATCCAACCGCAGGAGTAAAGGGCATAGGGTGAGAATTCGTTCTCAGGAAAGGCATCGACGACCCTTTGAAAGTAAACAAAGGCCTCCTCCACGTTCCTTTGATGGAACTTGGCCTCTCCCAACCAGTAGGTCGCAGCCCCCCGCCAAGGACTTTCGGGGTATTCCGAAAGCAGCCTTTGGAAGAGATGGACGGCCTCTTCATAATCCCCCTGGAGGTACAGATACCTGCCGCGTTCATAAAAGGCCTCGTCCCCACGGATCATCCCCCTGGTCAATCGGCTTCGATAGGCGCAACCTGGCTGTGTCGTGGCAGGGCCCATCTTCTTCATGGGCGCGATCCGATCTTCCTGAAAGTCAATCGACCCCCAGAAGGGTTCTTCTTTGGTCCCGTGGGCCACGAGCTGGGGGACGGGGGGGTCTCGCACCTCCTTCCATCGTCTTTCTTCGATCCCTGTGATGGTCACCGCAGAGGTGTTCCCTCGGGTCTGATCCTGGCCATTGAGGAACGAAAAAGAGAAGGTAAGGGAGAGGAGGAGGAAAAGGCTGAAGATCTTGACCGCCATTTTGAAAATGTTCATCCGTTCTATCAAAGTATCAGATGGGCCAACGGATTGTCAAGAATTGACAGGATATTCAAAGGTATGATAACCTTCGGTTGTGAAGTCAACTTTCTGCGTTTACCTCCTTTTTGTCATCCTATGCGTCTTAACGGGAGGATGTAGCGGGGAGAGGGTGGGATTCCCTCCAAAGGCGGAAAGGGATTTCAAGAAGATGCGGGAGAAGATGGTGGAGACCCAGATTAAACAAAGGGGCGTGAAAGATGAACGGGTCCTCGCCGCCATGCTGAAGGTCGAGCGCCACCGCTTCGTTCCAGAGGAGTATCAGGCCCTTGCCTATTCTGACCAGCCTCTTCCCATCGGAGAGGGACAGACCATCTCCCAGCCCTATATCGTCGCCTTGATGACGGAACTGCTCGAGCTGAAAGGGGAGGAGAAAGTTCTCGAAGTTGGAACCGGATCGGGCTATCAGGCGGCCATCCTTGCCGAACTGGCCAAAGAGGTTTACACGATCGAGATCCTTGAAACGCTTGCCACTTCAGCCAGGCGGCTGCTCCAAGAACTCGGGTACCCCAATATCCAAGTGAAAGCCGGAGATGGCTATCTCGGTTGGCCGGAGGCTGCCCCTTTCGATGCCATCATCGTCACCTGTGCCCCTGACCACATTCCCGTTCCCCTCATCGAACAGCTTAAGGAAGGGGGACGGCTGGTCCTCCCCGTCGGGACCCATGCTCAAGAGTTGAAAAAGGTGATCAAACGATCCGGCAAGATCGAAACGATCGACGTCATCCCGGTCATCTTCGTCCCGATGACCGGCGAGGGGGTGAAACGAAAGAAGTAGACCCTACCTTTTCTTCCTCCAGGCCTCCAACCTCCTTTTGATCTCCTTCTCGAATCCCTGCTCCGAGGGGTGGTAATAGATCTTCCCTTTCAAATTTTCCGGGAGATACTCCTCTTCAACGAAATGATCCGGGTAATCATGAGGGTACTTATAATCTCTCCCGTAGCCCAGATCCTTCATCAAGGAGGTGACCGGATTTCGGAGATGGAGGGGGACGGGCAGATTCTCCAGCTCCCGGACATCTCTCTGGACGGCCTGAAAGGCAGTGTAAAGGGCATTCGATTTTGGAGCGGTGGCCAAGTAGACCGCGGCCTGCGCCAGGGCCAGGTCGCCTTCCGGACGGCCGATGAAATGAAAGGCCTGCATGGCCGAGACCGAAACCTGAAGGGCATGGGGGTCGGCGTTTCCGATGTCTTCCGAGGCAAACCGGATCATCCTTCTGGCGATGTAGAGGGGATCTTCCCCGGCTTCGAGCATTCGACCGAGCCAGTAGAGGGCGGCATCCGGGTCGCTCCCCCTGAGGCTCTTATGGAAGGCGGAGATCAGATTATAATGCTCCTCTCCGCTCTTGTCGTAAAGAAAGGCCTTCCTCTGGAGGACCTCTTCGAGGTTCTCTGGCGTGATTTGACGGACTCCATTTTCATCGGGCGGGGTGGTGAGGACAATCATTTCGAGGGTATTCAAGCCCACCCTCGCATCCCCATTGGCCAGGGTCGCAATCCTCCGGATCACTTCGCCACTTATCTGGGCAGGATATTGCCCCAGCCCCCTCTCTCGATCCTTTAAAGCCCGGCTCAGGATGACCTCGATCTCCTCCTCCCGAAGGGCGTTAAGAGTGAAGACCTTGGCCCTGGAAAGGAGGGGGGAGATGACCTCGAAAGATGGGTTCTCTGTGGTTGCGCCGATGAGGATGATCGTCCCCCTTTCCACGTGGGGGAGGAAGGCATCTTGTTGGGCCTTGTTGAAACGGTGGATCTCGTCGATAAAGAGGATGGTCCGCCTTCCCCGGTATCCCCACTCCTCCTCCGCCTCCTTGATAACCTCTTTGATCTCTTTGACTCCGGAAAGGACGGCGCTGAAGGCGATGAACCGGGCCCGGGTCAGCGAGGCGATGAGCAAGGCCAAGGTCGTCTTGCCCGAGCCCGGAGGCCCCCATAAGATCATGGAAGGGATTTGATCCGACTCGATGGCCTGCCGGAGGACCTTTCCAGGACCCAGGAGATGGTCCTGCCCGACAAACTCTTCCAAAGTCCTGGGCCTCATGCGGTCTGCGAGAGGACCGTCTTTCCTGAACGTCTCCCCACCGGTTCTTCGGAAAAGATCGGGCTGTCTCTTCAATGTCCCACTCCTACCGCCGTCCCCTTCCTCGTCTTAGGCAGGTCCTCCAGACCACCGGACCTCCTGAATCGACTGCAGCATCTCCTCGTGGATCAACCCATTGGTGGCGATGAGGAGTCCTGCGGAATAGATATCGAAAGGCTTGTCCTCTGGATCGGTCACCTTTCCCCCGGCCTCCCGGATCATGAGACTGCCCGCGGCGATATCCCAAGGTTTCAATTTAAATTCCCAGAAGCCATCAAAACGGCCTGCCGCGACATAGCAGAGGTCGATGGCGGCCGACCCGGGACGGCGAATGGCCAGGGTTTGGCGGATAAATTGACGAAAGTAAGGGAGGTAATCGTCGGGTCGTTCTTGCACATCATAGGGAAACCCGGTGGCGATAAAACTCCTCCGCAACCGCCCGGTCTGAGAGACGCGGATTCTCCTTTCGTTGAGATAGGCCCCGCCCCCTTTCAGGGCGACGAAGAGCTCATCCAGAATGGGGATGTAGACCACCCCGAGAATTACCTCCCCTTCCCGCTCAAGGGCGATCGAGATCGAGAAGAAGGGGAATCCCCGGGCATAGTTAGTCGTCCCATCTAAGGGGTCGATGATCCATCTCCAAGGCCCCCCCCTTCCCTGAAAAGGGCTCTCCTCGGTCAGGATCTCATGCTCAGGGAACTGCTGCCGGATCGTCCTTTGGATGGTTAAATCACAGAGGCGATCCACCTCGGTCACGGGGTCGAACTCTCCCTTGTAGGTGATCGACTGGGGCCTGCCAAAATGGTCCATCTGGATCTTCCCGGCCTCCCTGGCCGCCTGGAGGGCCACCGCGAGATAGGGTTCGCTCTCTTTTAGGGACATCCTCTCTCCCACAGGGGTTTGACATTCCTTAGATCTGACTATATGATACCCCAAAATACAAGTCAACCTGGGGCCCATAAAAGGGTGGACCCCTGTCCCTCGGGGACGGCAAAGGTTCGAATCAGGAGGGAAGATGGAATTCGTTGCGGAAGGGAGCTGTTTTGTCTGCGGTGAAAAGAACCCAGGGGGGTTGAAGATCAAATTCCAGGTAGATCGGGTGAATCAGACCATCTCGGCGACCTATTCGGTCCCCTCCACCTATCAAGGGTGGGAGGGCGTGGTCCATGGCGGAATCGTTTGCACCCTCCTTGACGAGGCCATGGCCAATCTCGTCTACGAACTGGGACTGGGCGGCATCGTGGCGGCGATGGAGGTTAGGTTTAAGAAACCCGCCCCGGTCCTTGAGCCCCTTAATATTTTTGGGGAGATCACAGAGGTGCACAAAAAGCTGGTCAGGGCCAAAGCGAGGATTTCAAGGGAGGATGGAACCTTGCTGGCTACAGCCACCGCCACTTTCGTTCGGCAGGAGCGTCAGACGGGCTGAACTTTAGGCTTCTCATCCGCCTCCCTCAGAAAGGGTTTCGATGGAAGGAGTCTCAAGAGGTTCGATCCCAGGATTTTTTCCCTCTCCTCCGTCGTGAGGCCGAGACGCTCCATCTCCTCGAAGTACCTCCCAGGCCTGATCAAGGGGAAGTCCGATCCGAAAACGATCTTTTCGACCCCGATGATCCGCTTCGCCACCTGGTAGATCTCTCTCGAATAGAGGAACGGGGAGGCTGCTGTATCGTAAAAGACGTTTTTCATCGCCCGGGCCACCTCCGGCATCAGTTCATAAAAGAAAAGGCCCCCGCCCCAATGGGCCAAGAGGATTTTAAGCCCGGGAAAGGCGAGGACGAACTGATAGATCGTTTCAAGGTCTGTCTGGACCTTCCCCGGGTAGAGGTGGCCTACAGGTTCATTGGCATGGAGCAGGAGGGGGATCTCCCATTGCTCCATCCTCCTGAAAACCCTTTCCAGGGCCTTCATTCCCTCGAGGCTCATTGGCCGATCGTAAAAGGCCATCTCCCCCACCCCACAGGCCCCTTCCCCGATCCCTCGTTCCAACTCCTGCAAAGACCATTCTGGGTCAGAAAAGGGGAAAAGGATGAAAACGATCAGCCGGCCGGGATAGCGCCTGCTCGATTCGATCAGGTAGGCGTTGTGAAGGGCGCAGAGTTCCTTGTCCCTCCAGGGGAAACCGCAGATGACGGCTCGGGATACCCCGGCCTCGTCCATGGAGGCGATCAACTCCTCGGCGCCGATGAGCCTGGCCTTCGGATGAGCGTAGATCGCAGCAAACCCCCGGTCTTTCCCACAGAAACCGATTCGGTCTCTTCTGACCGATTCCGGAAAGATGTGGGTATGACCATCGATGATCATGCAGGAGAGGAGACGTCCTTGGATTTACAGGAAGAGGCTGACATCCCCCTTCCCTTTACGGAGGACCTTGGGCTCATCCTCGGTGAGGTCGATGATGCTCGAATGCTCTGCGACGATGACCCCTCCGTCGATGACGAGATCGAGCTGCTTCCCGAACCGCTCTTCGATCTCGAGGGGGTTGTTGTATAAGGTGTCCTCAGGTGTGTAGACGCTGGTGCTGATGATCGGATGGCCCAATTCCTTGACGAGGGCGAGGCAGATCTTGTTGTCGGGGATGCGAATGCCGACCGTCTTCTGCTTCGTCATGGCCATCTTGGGGACCAGCTTGGTCGCCTTCAGGATGAAGGTGTAAGGGCCGGGGAGAAGCTTCTTCATCATTTTATAGGCGTAATTGGAGACGTAGGCATAGCGGCTGATGTCCTTCAGGTCGGCACAGATAAAACTGAGGGGTTTCTTCCCGTCCATCTTTTTCAAACGATGGATCCTCCGGATCGCCTCGGGTTGAAAGAGGTCGCAACCCAATCCATAGATGGTGTCGGTGGGATAACCGATGACCCCTCCCTGTTGGAGGACCTCCACCACCTTTCGGATCAGCCGGACCTGAGGATTTTTGGGATTGATGGTAAGGATCATCTCTCAACTCTCTTGTTCCAGTTCGATCACCCGCACCCCGTTGAGGAACCTCTGTCTGAAATAAGGCAAATCGAGGCTGTCCACCCGCACCTCTTTGCTCCGATAGGAGGCGTGGATGAATTCGTTGTTGCCGATATAAATCCCTACGTGGATGTTGTTGGCCCGCCGCGTTCGGAAAAAGAGAAGGTCCCCCTCTTCAAGCTCCTCCCGACCGACCTTCTTCCCAATGGACAGCTGTTCCCGGGCGGTCCTTGGAAGATGGACATTGAAGATCTCGAAGATCTTCTTCACAAAAGCGGAACAGTCCATTCCTTTGATCGTGCTGCCGCCCAACCGGTAAGGGACGCCCAGGAAGGTCTTCACCACCCGTATGAAGAGGTTTCGTTCTTCAGGGCTCCTCCACTTTCCCAGGGGTTCGGAGTCTTTAAACCCTTCGGCCTCTGTCACCGGAGAGTCGCTGCTCTCCGAAACGTCGCCGAGTTCCTCCAGTTCCTCCGCCTGGCTCCCCCTTCGCTCCGATAGGATCAGCCTCTGGCCTACCTTCAACGCAGACGTCTGGAGCCGGTTCAACCGCTTGATCTCTTCAATCGAAAGGCCCGTCTTTTTCGATATCGAATGGAGGCTCTCTCCCTGTTTGACGACATAGACTTCAGGCTCCCAGGTGGTCTTCCTCAGACCATTTCCCGAAGGTCCCTTTTGGGGAGAGGGGATGAGAAGAACCTGTTTGGGCCGGAGAAGGGAGCCGGAAAGACCGTTCGCCTCTCTCAACGCCTCTACGGAAATGCCATATTGCTTTGCGATCGTGTAAAGGGTGTCTCCAGATTTGACCGTATACCTTGTCTCTGCCAGAATTCCCGCTGGGAAGGCCAGAAGCAGAAGGACGACCAGCCTCACCCCCAGAAAGCTCAACCGTCCTGCCATAAACCCATCCTCCTTTCGTTCAGAATCTCATCCCGACCGAAAGAGGCTCCGATAAAAAATCTCACCGTCTGAAGATGTGGTTTATTTATACATCGATCGGACCGATCTGTCAACCAACCCCCCTCCCTTGGAAACGGGGGGAGAGAGGGGAGGAACGGTTCAGCTCTTCCAAAAAGGCCTTCACCTTTAACAGCTTCCGGTCCCTCTCTTTCAAAATGGCTTCGAGGCCTTTGGAGGAGTAGTCGTAGAATCCTCTCCCAGATTTGATCCCGACATGTCCCTTCTTCACCAGCTGGCTCAAGGTCCTCGGGATCCGATCCCGGGAGACGAGGCGGATGGAGGGGTTCTGTTCGAAGGTGAGGGCCAGATCCAGACCGGTGAAATCGTATCGTTGGACGACGCCCAAAACGGGGATCCGGATGCCGAGGCTGTTCTTCACCGCCCGGTCGATCTCTTCGGCCGTGGCATACCCATTGTCGAGGAGAAAGAAGATCTCCCTTGCCATGGCCCTCTGGAGACGGTTGACGATATAGCCGGGGATGAATCGATTCATCACCACGGGCACCTTTCCGAGCTTCAGGAGGATCTCTTTTACCGTCTCCACCGTCCCGGCGGAGGTTTGGGGCCCTTTGACGAGATCGACCAGGGGGATGAGATGGGCAGGGGCATAGAAGTGGCAGATGACCATCTTTTGGGGACGGATCCCCTTGGCGAGCCGAAAGAGATTGAGGTAGGAGGTGTTGCTCGCAAAGATCGTCCGGCCAGGGCAGAGGCGATCGAGGGTTTGAAACAGTCGCCTTTTCGCTTTGGGATTTTCTGAGATGGCCTCGATGACCAGGTCGGCCCGGCCCGCCGGATCGAGGGAGGTGGTGGGGTGGATGCGGGCCATGATCTCAGGAAGGGGGCGGCCGGCCAAGGCCCTCGCTTCTTTTAAGATCCGGAGGCTTGCCCGAATCAGGCCGAGCCCACGGTCAAGGGCCTCCTCCTTTTCGTCCATGAGATCGACCTCGTAGCCCCCTCTCGCAAAGACAAGGGCGATGGAATGTCCCATGGTCCCCGCTCCGATAACCATGACCCTCTGAACCCTTCCCATTTTATGCCCCTGAAGGTCGGAAAATCTTTAAATACTTCTTCGCCTTTTCGTAAGCTTCGGCCCACTGCTCTCTCGATCGCCTCCTCGCCTCCTCGTCCAAAGGCTTGACGACCTTGCCCGGGATGCCTAAGACGAGAGACCCCTCTGGGATTTTCGTATGGGGAGGGACCACAGAGCCGCTTCCGATGATCGAATCCCTCCCCACCTCAACCCCGTCCAGGAGGATGGCGCCGATCCCGACGATCGCCCCTTGCCGGACGACACATCCGTGTAAGATGGCCCCGTGGCTGATCAAAACCTCATCCTCGATGAGGACGGGGAATCCTGTCGGAGCTTCGATGAGCACCTTGTCGAGGATGACCGATCGTTCGCCCACGACGATCCGATCGCTATCAGCCCTTAATAGGGCGAAGGGCCAGATGCTTGATTCCCTCTTCAGGACGACCTCGCCGATCAACCTCGACGAGGGATCGATGAAGACGCTCTCGTCGAACAAGGGGGTCTTGCCCTCGAAAGGCGTAATGAGGGGTTGAGGGGGTGAAGGGAATGCCATAGAGATGCTCCTTCCCGTTTATGGATTATCTGGTTCTTCCTTACCCTTTTCTTTCGAAGATGGCCGCGATCCCGAGGCCTCCGCCGCCACAGATGGCCTCGAGGCCGAAGCGGCTCCCCCTTCGTCTCATCTCGTGAAGGAGGGTCACCAAAACGCGCGCCCCTGTGCAGGCGATGGGGTGGCCGAGAGAGATGCCGGAGCCATTGACGTTGACCCTCTCCTCATCCTTTTGGGTCAATCCTAAAAGTTTCATATCTGCAAGCACCTGGGCTGCAAAGGCCTCCTGGATCTCGATCAAATCCATCTGCTCCAACCTCAATCCGGTCTTTTGCAAGACCTTTTTTACGGCAAGGTCGACCGCCTTGTAGGTCTCCCTGGGATCCACCCCTGCGACAGAAAAATCGACGAGCCAGGCCAGGGGGGACAGCCCCATCGCCTCGGCCCTCTCCTCGGTCATCACGACACAGGCGGCCGCCCCGTCATTTTCGGAGGAGGAGTTTCCCGCTGTGCAGACCCCTCCCAGGATCGGCGGAAGCTTCGAAAGTTGCTCGAGGGTCGTATCCGGCCTTGGCGTCTCGTCACGATCCATCCGCGAGGTCGTGGCCTTCTCACCGGTGAGGGGAATGGCCACGATCTCCTCCCTGAATCGGCCGGAGTCGGTGGCCTCGCAGGCCTTTCGATGGCTTCGGAGGGCCCAGCGGTCGCAATCCTCCCTCGTAATCCCCTCTGCCCGGGCTGCTGTCTCCGCCCAGGACATCATCGTAGGAAGCACCCCATACCTCTCGATGGGCTGAGACATCACCCTGGCCCTCTGGATCCGGTCATAGAGGGGAACGCCCCAAATGGCGAGATCTCCATGGCCCTTGGGCATCCCCCTCTTTCCGCCGATCCCCCACTTGATCTCCCCCGGGAGGTAGAATTCGGCATTGCTCATGCTCTCGACGCCGCCTGCCACCACAATCTCGGCATGTCCCGATTGGATGGCCATGGCGGCAAAACAGATCGCATCGAGGCCACTTAAGCACCGCCGATCGAGGGTGATCCCGGGGATCGACTCAGGCCAACCCGCTTTCAGAAGGGACATCCGGGCGATATTGACATACTCGCCGCTCTGGTAGGACTGGCCCAGGATCACCTCATCCACCTGATCGGGGCGCAATCCCGCCCTCCGGATGGCCTCGTCGATGACGAGGGCGCCGAGGTCATAGGCGGGGATATCCCTCAACATCCCGAGGTATCTCCCGATGGGCGTTCGAACCGCACTGACGATCACCGGCCTTCTCAAAACATCCCCCTTTGAAGGTAACCCCTGATCTTCCGACCATCCCTTTCTGGATCCCACCGACCCTTATCGGGATCGGTCTCGGAACTTCTGGGATAGGACGACCGCGATCAGAAGGCCCAGGCCGACCATATCTGTCACCCACCCGGGTTTGATCAGGCAGAGCGCGCCCGCGATGAGCAATCCCCTTTCCAGAAATGTCGTCTCTTTCAAAAACCATCCCATCAGGCCGGCCGAAAGCAGGATCACACCCACCGATGCCGAAAGGATCGTCGTAACCACACTTATCGGAGAGCCGATGAGGAGCAGGGAAGGCCCGTAGACGAACATGAAGGGGACGATGAATCCCGTGGCCCCGGCCCTCATGGCCGCAAGCCCCGTCCTCCAGAGGTTCGAGCCGCTGATGCCCGCAGCCGCATAGACGGCCATGGCCACCGGAGGGGTGATGGCCGAGATGATGGCAAAATAGAAGACGAAGAGGTGGGCGGCGATGACCGGCACCCCCAGTTTGATGAGGGCAGGGATGAGAAGGGCGGCCTGGACGATGTAAGCGGCTGTGGTCGGAAGCCCCATGCCGAGGACGATCCCGGCGATCATCGTGAAGATCAGGGCGGGAACGAGGGAGTCGCCGGCGATGAGGAGGATGAGGCTGGTGAACTTCAGCCCGAGGCCGGTGAGGTTGATCACCCCCACGACGATCCCGGCACAGGCGCAGGCCGCGGCCACCGGAAGCATATTCTTCGCGCCGGATTCCAATGCCTCCAAGACTTTGACCACCCCCATCCTCGTCTCCCTCCGGATCAGGGAGATAAGGACAACGGAGATCGTCGCGAAGATGCAGGCGTACATCGGCGTATATCCAGCCATCATGAAATAGACGATGACGACCAAGGGTACGAAGAGATGGCCTCTCCATAGGAGGATCTGTCGGAGCGGGGGCCTCTCCTCTTTCGGGACCCCTAAAAGGCCTGTCCTGGAGGCCTCGAAATGGATCGCCATGAAGAGGGCCAGATAATAGAGGAGGGCCGGGATGAGGGCGTGCTTGCAGATGTGGATGTAGGAGATGCCCGTATACTCGGCCATGACGAAGGCCGCCGCGCCCATGACCGGCGGCATGATCTGGCCTCCTGTGGAGGCCGTCGCCTCGACCGCTGCCGCAAATTCGCGCTTAAATCCCGCCCGTTTCATCAGGGGGATGGTCAACCACCCATCGACCATCACATTGGCCACAGCGCTTCCAGAGATCGTTCCAAAGAGGCTGCTCGACACGACCGAGATCTTTCCAGGCCCTCCCTTGGCCCCGCCTACCAAGGAGGTCGCAAAATCCATGAAGAACTTTCCCGCCCCGGACTGTTCGAGAAAGGCCCCGAAGACCACGAAGAGGATCACATAGGTTGCCGAGACGCCGAGGGGGATTCCGAAAATCCCTTCCGTGGTGAGGTAGAGCTGGTCGATGACGGTCTCGACGCTGAACCCGGTATGCCGTAACAACCCTGGAAGGTATTGGCCGAAGAGACCGTAGAGGAGGAAGCCCACCGCGGTCAACGGCAAGGCCCATCCGATCACCCTTCTCGAGGCCTCAAGAAGGAGCAGGGTGAGGGCCACCCCCGATCCAAAGGCCCATGGCGTGACGGGATGGACATAGGGATAGCGGGTGACGACGTATTCGTAGTGGAGGAAAATATATCCCAACGAAATACCGGCGAGGAGAAGGAGGAGGATATCCAGGGCTATCCTCCCTCGAGACCTTCTGCTTTCGGTCGTCAGGCCAATGAGAAAGATCAACACCAGAGTGAAGGCGAGATGGACGGTTCGGTGCATCATCGCCTCGGGCGCCCCGAAGGCGCCCGTATAGAGGTGGTAGAGGGACATGAGGATGGCAATCCCGGCGGCCACCCGTTTCATCTGACGTACCTTATTCATCCTGCTCTCGGGTAGAAGAAAAGGCGGGAGGGGAGGGCGTCCCGCCTCCTCCATCGGGGAACCCCTTTCCGAATGCCGTTTAAAAGTTTCTTCCCGACCTCATTTGAGGAGGCCTTTTTCCCGGTAAAACTTCAAGGCCCCCGGGTGAAAAGGAACCCCGATGTCATGGGCAAGGTCCTTTGCCGTCACCCCTTTCATGTCTTTGACGACATCGCCCAATCGATCGACGTTCTCCACGAGGACCTTCGTGATCTTGTAGACGAGGGCCTCGGGGAGTTTGGCGCTGATGATCAGATGGGTAAAATAACCGACCGTGACCACATCGTAATTGACCCCAGGGTAGGTCCCGGCGGGGATGACCCTTCGGATATACCCGACGTTCATCCTTTGAAGCTCCTTGATCTTATCCTCCGGGATGGAGAGGAGCCGGATCTTCTTCGTCGTCGCCAAATCGACGATCGTGGCCGCAGGGATGGTCGTCCCCGGCATATAGGCATCGGCATGGCCATCCTTCATCAACGAGGCCGAATCCGCATAGCTCACGTAATTGACCTTGGCCATGTCTTTATAGGAAAGGCCGTGGACCTGGAGCACCTGGCTGGCCAGGAGTTCGCCCGTCATCCCTTTGGTCCCGGGACAGATCCTCTTCCCTTTTAAATCCAGGATCGTCTTGATCGGGGAATCTTCGAGGACCACGATTTGGAAATACTGCGGGTAGAGGTTGGCCAGCTGCATCACATTCTTCGTAGGGGCCTTGAAGGGTTCCCTTCCCGCCACCCCGTCCACGCTGGAGGAGGAATTCCCGAAACCGATGTCCGCCTTTCCCTCTTCGACGGCCACCACATTGGCGATGCCAGCCCCTGGGGCCACCGAGACGGTCGTCCCCGGGATATTCTTCTGGATCAACTCGGCAATGGCGCCCCCGAGGGGAATCCACACCCCGCCAGTGGGCCCGCTCATTATCTTGAGATCGACCTTCTCCTGTGCGAAGGAAAACAATGGAACCATCAACAAAAGGAGCAAGCCTAACCCCAGACCCATGAGTCTCTTGGATGTCATCTCCTACCTCCCTGAATGGATTGATGGCTCTTCATAAACCATAAATTGAAAGGGATGTCAAGAAGCCTTGACTTCCCCTCCCCGACGAGATGGGTTCGCCAATTGAAAAGAGGCCTATTCACCGAGGCTCGGGTCTCCAGCCCCCACCCTCTTTAAATAATCTTCCTTCAGGATCCTCTTGAGGACCTTTCCGGAGGGATTCCTCGGAAGGGCCTCCACGAATTCCACGGATTTTGGCTTTTTGTAACTGGCCAGATGTCTTTTACAGTACTGGATCACCTCCGCTTCGGTCATCACCTCCCCTCTCTTTAAAACAACGAAGGCCCTGACCGATTCTCCCCAGAGCGGATCGGGAACCCCGATCACGGCCGCCTCCTCGATCTTGGGGTGACGAAAGAGGACCTCCTCGATCTCGCGTGGATAGATATTTTCCCCCCCGCTTACGATCATTTCCTTCTTCCGGCCGACGATATAGAGGAACCCTTCTTCGTCCATCCGGGCAAGGTCGCCCGTGTGAAGCCAACCGCCCCGGAGCGCCTCGCGGGTGGCCTCCTCATCTTTATAATAGCCCTTCGTCACATTGGGCCCTCTGCAGACCACCTCGCCCACCTCCCCAAAGGGAAGGTCCCGATCCTGCTCGTCCACGATCCTCACCTCGAGAAAGGGGACCGCCCGGCCCACACATCGCTCCTTCTTCATGGACTCCCCGGCCTTTAGGATGGCGATGGAGGGACTGGCCTCCGTGCAACCGTAAACGTCATAAATCCCGGTGAGGTTGGGAAAAAGCTTGACCAATCTCTCCTTCGTCTCTGTCGGGAGGATAGAGGCCCCTGTGGTGCATTTCGTGATGGACCGGGTATCGTACCGGCCCTCAGGGAGGGAGAGCATGAAATGGTAGGCGGCCGGCGCACCCGAGATCACGGTGGCCCTTTCTTCTTCGATGATCTCCATCACCCTTTCGGGGTCGAATTGTTTCACGAGGATGCTCGTTCCGGCCATTGCCACACGGGTGAGGAAATGGTTGTTGAGGCCCGCGGTGTGGTAGAGGGGGCTGATGACGATGGAGCGCTCCCCTTCTCTCTCCTCCCTTCCCAGGATGGTGTTGAAGAGGTTCCAGAGGAGATTCCCATGGGTGAGGAGGGCGCCCTTTGGCCTTCCGGTCGTGCCGGAGGTGTACATTAATTCGCATTCGTCCCTCTCGGTGAGCTGGACCTCCGGGGCCTCGGAAGAGGCCTCTCTTAGGAGGGTCTCGTAGTCTAATGTACGGGCAGAGGACGACTCCCCCACGGCCAGGAAGAACTCGATCCTTTCCAGTCTGGGCCGGATGGTCTCGACAAGTTCGGAAAACTCCTGGCCGTAGATAAAAAATCTGGCGTCGGAATGGTCCAGGATGTAAAAAACCTCCTCGGCGGTAAACCGGAAATTGATGGGCGTGAAGACGCCTCCGGTGCTTGCGCAGGCGAAGAAGATCTCGACCATGGGGATCGAATTATAGAGAAGGACGGCCACCCGGTCCCCCTTCCTCAGACCGATCCGGAGAAGCCCATGGGCCAGCCGATGGACCCGATCTTCATAGGCCTGGTAGGTCACCCGCTCCTCTCCGCAGATCAAGGCGATCCGATGGGGGAATTTACGGGCGGTCAAGGCGAGGATCTTTCCGAGGTCCATCCCTTTCTTCTCATCCCTCGGCCCATCCTATATAAAAAAGGATCCTCCGTCAAGCACAAGGCGGCCGAAGGTCGATTTGATTTTTTCTGGCGCGGAAATTATAATGCAAGAAATTTTGAAGAAAACTTGAGAGAAAAGGAGGTGACTCGTAGATGAAGAAGACGATCTCGTTGGCGCTTTCCATCTTCCTGATCGGCGTGTGCCTGTCCGGCCTTCTGGGGTGCGGAGCGGACATCAAGGCCGAAAATGAGAAGTTGAAAGCGGAGAACGCAAGCCTCAAGTCAGACAATGACAAACTGAAACTCGAGGTCCAGAAATTGAAAGAAGACCTCCAAAAGGGCGCTGAAAAGGAGGCCACCATCGCCTCTCTCACCGCGGAGAACGAAGCCCTGAAAAAACAGGTGGAAGACCTCAAATCCCAGCTTGCGAAGAAGAAGAAGTAAATCGTCCTGGCCCCCCCAAAAAGGGAAAATCCCTCTCTGGCGGATTTTCCCTTTTTGATTCTTCATCTCCTTCTCCATGGACAAAGGGAAGAAAAAAATAAAACCACGGAGGAAGAAAAAGACCCAAAAGGGGCTTGTCTATTCCCTTCTCCTGGCCTTCGCAACCTCGGCCTTCTTGCTCCTCCTCTTAGGCATCTCGCTCTTCGTCTATTATTCCCGGAACCTTCCGGACTTCGCCTCCCTCAAAGAACGAGACCTGGAAGCTTATTCCATCGTCTATTCGGAGGACGACGAGGTCGTGGGGAAATTCCTTCTGAACAATCGAATCCCGATCTCTTACGAAAAGATCCCCAAACCCGTGATCCAGGCCTTCCTGGCCGCCGAAGATGCGGAGTTCTTTGAACATCGGGGGATCGACTATCGGGGGATCCTCCGTGCCCTGTTGAAAAACATCCTCGCAGGAAAGATCGTCCAGGGAGGGAGCACCATCACCCAGCAGGTGACCAAGACCTTCTTCCTGACCCCCCAGAGGAGCTTGCTCAGAAAGTTGAAAGAGGTGGCCTATGCCTTCGGGCTCGAACGCAATTTTACCAAAGAGGAGATTTTGACCCTCTATCTGAACCACATCTATTTGGGCAACGGCGCCTATGGGATTGAGGCGGCCGCAGAGAGCTACTTTAACAAACGGGTCGAACAGCTCAACCTCGCTGAAATCGCCATGCTGGCAGGCTTGGCCAAGGCCCCCAGCCGTTACTCTCCCGTACACAACCTTTCAAGGGCCAAAGAGCGGCAACATTACGTCCTGAGTCGGATGGCCGAATTGGGATTCATCACCCCGGACCAAAAGGAAAAGGCCCTGAGGAGCCCCCTGAAGGTCCAATCCAGGGGCAGCGCCTTTTTCAGCAGGGCACCTTACTTTACCGAACTTATTCGCCAACAAATCGAGAGGAAATATGGGAAAGAGAAACTCTATAAGGAGGGGTTGAGAATTTATACCGGCCTCGACCTCAACCTACAGAAGGCCGCTGAGAGGGCCATCGACATGGGGTTGAGGGACCTCGATAAAAGACAGGGATTTAGGGGACCCGTTCAGAGACTCACCCCTGAGGAGTTGAAGGAGATCACAAAAAAGAAAAGGCCCCCTTTGCAACCCCTATCGACTCAGGAGATCTATGAGGGGGTGGTCCTCTCGCGAGAAGACTCGCAGAAGCATTATCTGATCTGGGTGGCAGATCGGAAGGGGATCCTCCCTTATTCAGAGATGGCCTGGGCGCTTCAGGTGAAACCCACCCCCCATTTCAAACCGGGGCCGATTCGATCGCCCGCAGACCTTTTCAAGCCCGGAGATGTCGTCCAGGTGAGGCTGAAAGAGCCACCCAGAAAAGAGACCCCGCCCGTATTCACCCTCGAGCAAGAACCGCTGGTCCAAGGAGCCCTGATCTGCATCGATCCACGAACAGGGTTTGTGAAAGCTTTGGTAGGGGGACGGGACTTCCTGGAAAGCCAATTTAACCGAGCGGTCCACTCTCGAAGGCAACCCGGCTCGGCCTTCAAACCCCTCATCTATGCCGCTGCCTTGGAGAAAGGGTATACCCCCTCGACGATCCTGATGGACTCCCCTGTCGAATACTCCGACTATGACGGAGGATACTACTGGGCTCCCAAAAACTACGACAAAAACTTCATGGGACCCATCACTTTCCGGAATGCCCTCGCCCATTCGAGAAACGTCGTTACCGTCAAGATCCTCGAAGACATCGGCATCGGATATGCCCTCAAATTCTTCAAGAAGTTGGGCATCGAATCCCCCATCAAGAGGGACCTCTCCGTAGCCCTGGGGACCTCAGGGGTCTCCCTGCTTGAATTGGTCTCCGCCTATGCGGTCTTTGCTAATGGGGGGGAGCGCATCCAGCCCCTGTTCATCAAAAAGGTCGTGACGATGAAGGGAGAGGTGCTCGAAGAGCACATCCCATTCGAAGGATATGAGGAGGTGGAGGAGGATGAGGAGGAAGCCGAAGAGCCCTCTCCCAAACCGTCTCCCACCCCCGTCAGGGAGCAGGTCATTTCGCCCCAACATGCCTTCATCATGACCCATCTTCTCGAAGGGGTGATCCAACACGGGACTGGACAGAGGGCCAAGATTTTAGGCAGGCCTGTGGCAGGAAAGACGGGGACCTCGAGCGATTATGCCGACGCCTGGTTCATCGGATATACCCCCTCCCTTCTTGCAGGGGTATGGGTAGGTTTCGATGATAAAACCTCGTTAGGGAGGAATGAGACCGGAGCCAAGGCTGCCCTTCCCATCTGGATCGCTTTCATGGGATGGGCCTTGGACCGCACTCCTCCGGAGCCCTTCAGAGTCCCGGAGAAGATCGTCCTGGTTAGGGTCAATCTCGAGACCGGCCTGCCCGCCGATGGCAGCGTCTCCCAAACCGTTCTGGAGGCCTTTGTCGAGGGGACCGTTCCTAAGGAGAGAGGGGATCTCACCGGTGCCGCTCCTTTCCGGGGGGTCTCCCTGTCAGATCCCTCACGGCCTCCGACCACGGGTCCATGAAGATTCTAACCCTTCGATCGATCTGAGGTGATTCGGGATGATCAAAGAGGATGTGAAGCTCAAGGAAATCTTAGAGAGTTGTAAAACGATCGCCGTCGTCGGAATCTCACCCAAAGAGGATCGGCCCAGCTACGGGGTGGCCGCTTATCTCCAATCCAAAGGATATCGGATCATCCCCGTCCGGCCGGATGGCCAGGTCATCTTAGGGGAAAAAGTTTACCCCTCGCTCTCGGAGATCCCGGGAGAGATTCAGGTGGATCTCGTCGACATCTTTCGGAGAGCAGAGGAGGTTCCGCCGGTGGTGGAGGAGGCGATCAAGCGGGGGGTCAAAGTCATCTGGATGCAAGAAGGCGTCCTCCACCCCGGGGCCGCGGCAAAAGCGAGGGAGGCCGGCCTCCTCGTGGTCATGGACCGGTGCATGAAGAAAGAACATGAGCGTCTTTTTCGGGACGATCGTTAAATCCCTCTTTGGAAGAGCTCAGGAATATCCCAAGATGGTTCTCCTCCCGTTGTAGCGTTCGATGTCATACTGGGTCTGGACATCGACGAGGTTCAGTTTGCCCACAGCCTCTTCGAGGGGCACAGCCGTGATTTTGCCGTTTCTATAGCTCACCATCTTGCCAAAGTCCTCTTTGACGATCAGGTCGACCGCTGCGATCCCGAAATACCTTCCCATCCGACGATCGTAGGCACAGGGAGCCCCTCCCCGCTGGAGATGGCTCAAGGTGATGCTCCGGGTCTCGATCTTGGTGGCCTTCGAAATCTGGTTGGCCAAGAATTCTCCGATCCCTCCGAGGGTTTTGTGGCCAAAGCTGTCCAGACCGTTCTCTTTGGTGAATTCGGTCCCGCCCACGGGCTTGGCCCCTTCGGCGACGACGATGATCTCATAGCGTGTGCCCTTTCGCCTCCCCTCGAGGAGCAGCTCGTTCACCTTGTTCACCTCGAAATCGTACTCGGGGATGAGGATGATGTAGGCCCCGCTCGACTCCCCCCCCTCCAATGCCAGCCACCCGGCATGGCGGCCCATCGTTTCGACGACGAAGATCCGGCGATGGGACCCTGCGGTCGTCCGGAGCCGATCGATCTCCTCGGTGATCACGTTCAGGGCCGTCTCGAACCCCAACGTATAATCGGTCCCGGAAAGGTCCTTGTCGATCGTCTTGGGAATGCCGACGACCTTCACCCCTTCTTTAAAGAGCTTATTTGCCACCCCAAGGGTATCCTCTCCTCCGATGGCGATGAGATAGTCGATCTTATACCGCTCGAGATTCTCCAGAACGATTTTGGAACGATCCCTTTTGGGATCGTAGGGGTTCGTCCTCGATGTGCCGAGGTTCGTCCCTCCGTAGCGATCCCAGGTCCTCACCATCTCCTCGGTCAACGTCACCAGTCTGGGGACAGGGGACTCCTCATCCCCTTCGGGCTCGACCAGCCCCTTCCAGCCATCCCGTATCCCGATGACCTCGTGTTCGACCTTTCTCATCCGCTTAAGTCTGTCATCCAGCGCGGTCTTCACCACCCATTTGATCGCAGGATTCAACCCGGCACAGTCTCCTCCCCCGGTCAAGACGCCGATCCTTTTCTTTTCCATAGACCCTCCTTTCCCTATCAAGATGGTCAAAAGACCCGATCAGACAATCCTCTTGCAAAAGGTGATCCGGTCGTTTCCTTCCCAGTAGTAATCGGCAATCCTGGCCACCTCCTGAAATCCCCTGGCCCTGTAGAAGGTCTGGGCTTTCTGATAGGATGGGAGGGAGGAGGTCTCCACGAGGAGCATCCTCCCCCTTGAGGACCGAAGGCGGTCTTCGAGAAAAGCGAGAAGGGTCGAACCGATCTTCTGTCCCTGGACCTTGGGATCGACCGCGATCCAGTAAAGGTCGTAGGTCCCCCGGGTCATCGGGGCCGGCCCATAACAGATATATCCTATCGGGCGATCATGGACATCGACGGCGCAGGCGACCTGATAATCCTTCTGATGTTGGTTTTCAAGGACGATATCGATGAGTTCCAAGGCGACGCCGATCTCTTCCTCTGTGAAGACGGCCACCTCTCTCAGCATCCTCTCGAGTCCGGCTCTGTCCTTGGCCATCAACGCACGGATCCTCATCGCCCCCTCTCCACCACTTTGACCAGACTCCCCGCCGCAAGGGTCTGGCCCGCCCTTCCTCCGTTCAACAGGATCGCCTCCTGCATCCGCTCTTTGGGGACACCGAGTTGGGTTAAACAACCTTCCAGGGTGCCGGAGGTTTTAACCGCCTGAACCCTCACCCGATCCGGTTTGACCTCGATCCTTCTCGGGTCCGTCAACTCCTTGAATTGACCCATCGTCGTCTCGAAGACCCTAACATAAGAGGGAAATCGCTGGGCCAAAGTCACCCCGTGAAAGGCAAAGGCCTTTCGATCCTTTTCGATAAAATAGGAGAGGACCCGAAGGAGGTCGTTCTGAGATCGGTGATCGGAGAGGAGCCGCCGCGCAGGCAGACCGTTCACCCGGAGGGTTTCGGACCGAAGGACGATGGGCTGGGTCTTTGCGAGGAACTGCCGTTCCGCCTCCCAAGAGGAGGACGCCGTTGAGACGAGGAACAGGAGGAGGGCCTCCCCGCCTTCGCTGACGAACTGGACTTGCGAGGGCCTCTGATTGAGCTTCCACCTCGAAGGCGTCGGAAACTCGAACCGGTGGACAGGATGGTAAAAGACATCTTCGGCCACGTAACCCTGCCTCGGGTCTTCCCCATAGAGGAGCCCATCGATCCTTTTCAAATAGCCCTCCCTTTCAACCCGCGAAGTTTGAAGATTCAGTTTCTGGAACCATTCTTTCGCCTTCGCCCTTACCGCAGCGATCCGATTTTCTGGACTGGGATGGGTTGAAAACCATCCCGGCAGGCCGCTTCGATCAGAACCGGGATTGAGCTTCTCGAGGGTCTCGAAAAATTGGGCCAAGGCCTCTGCATCGTACCCTGCCCGGGCTGCATACTCCACCCCCAACTCATCGGCTTCCCTCTCATTGTCCCTGCTGAACCTCAGAAAGAGGAGGCCTACGCCGATCTGGGCCAGTCCGGTGACGAGGGGGGAATCGATGAGGACCGACCCTAACCCCAATCCCAACTGAGCGATCTGGGCCTTGCTATATTGCTGGGCGGAGTGCCGGGCCGCGATGTGGCCGATCTCGTGTCCCATCACCCCTGCCAGCTCTGCCTCGCTGTTGAGAAAGGCCAATATCCCGCGCGTGAAATAGACATAGCCTCCTGGAACCGCAAAGGCATTGACGACCGGCGCATCGAGGATCTTACAATCGTAGTTCAGGTGAGGCCGGTGGGAGAAGCCTCCGATCCGCTTGGCCATCTCCTGAACATAGCTCGTCAGCTTCGGATCTTCATAGAGGCCGTACTGTTGCAGGATCTCCCTGTCGGTTTCCCTGCCCAATTGCAGCTCGTCTCGTTCGCTGAGAAGCATCAACTCCTTTTTTCCGGTGACCGGGTTGACCGCACAGGAGACGATGAAGCAGAGAAGCACCAGCCAGGCGACCGGGCCTGTCATCCCTTTCATATTCCTTCCTCCCATCGATGAGGGTGATGGGGAAATTATACCCCATTTCTCCCCCTCTGGTAAACTCCGCGGGCTTCGGATATAATGGGTCGACCGATGGGGAAACGGGGAAGCGGCATCCTCTGTCACATCACCTCTCTACCCTCTCCTTATGGCA
The DNA here is from genome assembly GCA_026415035.1 of Thermodesulfobacteriota bacterium. NCBI lineage: Bacteria > Pseudomonadati > Thermodesulfobacteriota > Thermodesulfobacteriota bacterium. Next base: position 40,513 of record JAOAHX010000015.1, read on the forward strand.
TCGGCGATCTGGGCCGGTCGGCCTACGACTTTGCCGACTTTCTTTCCCATACGAGGCAGAGTTACTGGCAGGTCTTGCCCCTCCATCCCACCGATCTCGCCTGCGGGAACTCTCCCTATAGCAGCCCTTCGGCCTTCGCAGGAAACCCCCTCCTGATCGACCTCGATTTTCTCGTCGAATCCGGATGGCTTAAAAGGGAGGCCGTAGTTTCCCCACCGCCCTTCCCCCAGGGCATCTGCCATTATTCAGAGGTCGCCTCTTATAAAAAGGCCCTCCTTCGACAGGCCTACCTATCCTTCAAAGCCGAAAAAAGGCCGCAAGCCTTCGAAACTTTCTGTCAAGAAGAGAGGGGATGGCTCGAGGATTATGCCCTTTTCACGGCGATCAAGCATCATTTCGGCGGAAAATCATGGGACACCTGGGAAAAGGGTCTGAAACACCGGGAACCCGGGCCTCTTGAGAACATGAGGAGAAGGCTCCGAGAGGAGGTTGAGGAGGAGATGTTTTACCAATTCCTCTTCTTCACCCAGTGGCGGAGCCTAAAAACCTACTGCAATAGAAGAGGAATCGGTTTGATCGGGGACATCCCCATCTATGTCAACTATGATAGCGCCGATGTCTGGGCCCATCCCGAGCTCTTCAACCTCGATGGGGAGAAGAGGCCCTTGGGGGTGGCGGGGGTTCCTCCGGACTATTTCAGCGAGGCCGGCCAACTCTGGGGAAATCCGACCTATCGGTGGGATCGCCTGAGAGAAGAGGGTTACCAGTGGTGGATCGATCGTCTCTCCCACAACCTCCACCTCTATGACCTCTTACGTCTCGACCATTTCAGGGGGTTCGTCGCCTACTGGGAAGTCCCGGCGGGTGAAACCACGGCCGTCAACGGAGAATGGAAGGCCGCCCCCTCGGAGGACTTCTTCCAGGCCCTGTTGAGGAGATTCCAGGTCTCCTCCTTCATCGCGGAAGACCTCGGGATCATCACTCCTGAGGTCCGGGAGGTCATGGAGCGATTCGGCTTTCCCGGAATGCGCATCTTGCAATTCGCCTTTGGCGAGGACAACCCCTCCCATCCTTATCTTCCCCATAACTATATCCCCCATAGCGTGGTCTATACCGGAACCCACGACAATAATACCGTAAGGGGGTGGTTCGAAAGGGAAACCTCTCCAGAGGAACGGAGGAGGGTGTTCCGTTATGTGGGAAGAGAACTCCTCCCGGAAGAGGTCTCCACGGAGTTGATCCGCCTTGCCATGATGTCGGTGGCCAATACCGTCCTCATCCCCGTGCAGGATCTATTGGGATTGGGTGAAGAGGGCAGGATGAACCGCCCCGCCACCTCTTCTGGCAACTGGCAATGGCGCCTCCTCCCCCACCAGTTGACGGAGGTCCATGCGGCAAGGCTCCTCGATATGACCGAGATTTATGGCAGGGCGAACGAAATTGGAGCCGGCGGGGGGGTTTTAACCCTCGACCTACTGATTACGAATCAGTTGCTCTACCGCTGAGCTACGCCGGCCTTTGGTCGGAAAGGGGAAACCTTTTTCTCCGGCCCCCCTCGAGGTTAACTATGTTGTGCCACTTTCCTTTAGGAATTTCAACTCTCCTTTTCGGGCCTACGACCTTCCTTCCATAGCCTCTCCCATGCCGCCATCCCTTGAATTTTCTGTCCATTGTAGTATGATGTGTTTAAGATGTTAAGATTCAATGACATTTTGGATCGCTTGCTCTCCTACAACCCAAATGCGAATGTCGACCTCTTGAAGAAGGCCTACGTCTTTTCGGCCAAAGTCCATCAGGGCCAGGTCCGTCTCTCGGGAGAGCCCTATCTTACCCATCCCCTCGAAGTCACAGGGATTCTCGCCCAGATGAAACTGGATGTGGCGGCCTTGGCCACCGGCCTCCTCCACGATACCGTTGAGGATACCCTCACCACCCTCGAGGAGATCCGCAACAACTTCGGGGACGAGATCGCAGAGCTCGTCGACGGGGTCACCAAAATCAGCCGGATCTCCTTCCGATCCTCCGAGGAGAGACAGGCCGAAAATTTTAGAAAGATGATCCTGGCGATGGTCAAAGACATCCGGGTCATCCTCATCAAACTGGCCGACCGCCTCCACAACATGCGGACCCTTCGATATCACCATCCGGAAAAGCAGGCCGAGATTGCCCAGGAGACGCTCGATATCTATGCCCCCCTCTCCAATCGTCTGGGGATCGACTGGATCAAAACCGAACTGGAGGATCTCGCCTTCAAACACCTCCACCCTGAGATTTATCAGGAGATCCAACGAAAGATCTCCAAAATGGAGAAGGAGCGGCACCGGTATATCGATGAGGTGAAGCGGACCCTCATGAAAAAGCTCTATGAGAATAAGATCGAGGGGGAAGTGACCGGCCGGCTCAAGCAGATCTACAGCATCTACCAGAAGATGAAGGACCAGAATATCGACTTTGACCAGGTTTACGACATCACGGCCTTTCGGGTCATCGTCAATACCGTCAAGGAATGCTACGATGTCCTCGGGATCATCCACTCCCTCTGGAAACCCATCCCGGGAAAGTTCAAGGATTACATCGGGCTCCCCAAGGAGAACCTCTATCAATCCCTCCACACCTCCGTCATCGGACCTTACGGGGAACGGATCGAAATCCAGATTCGGACGAAGGAGATGCACCGGATCGCCGAGGAGGGGATCGCCGCCCATTGGAAATACAAAGAGGGAAAACCCTTGGACGAGGCCGACGACAAACGGTTCACCTGGCTGAGGCAGCTCCTCGAGTGGCAGCGCGACTTAAAAGACGATCAAGAGTTTATCGAAAGCGTCAAGGTCGACCTCTTTCCCCATGAGGTCTATGTCTTCACCCCTAAAGGGGAGGTCAAAGAGTTTCCGGTGGGAGCCACGCCGGTCGACTTCGCCTACAGCATCCATTCCGACATCGGCCATCATTGCGTCGGCGCCAAGGTCAACGGAAAACTGGTCCCCTTGAGATATGAGTTTAAGAGCGGCGATACGGTCGAGATCCTCACCTCGCCCAATCAAAAACCGAGCAAGGACTGGCTCAAATTTGTCAAGACCTCTCGGGCCAAGACGAAGATCCGCCAGTGGTTCAAAGCGGAGGAGAGGCAGAAATCGATCCTCCTCGGAAGGGAGATCCTCGAAAAGGAATTGAGAAAATATGACCTCCAGCTGGCGAAAGTCACCAAATCGGGAGAGCTGGATCGGGTGGCCTCGGAATTCAGCTTTCAGGGGGCCGAGGACCTCATCGCGGCCGTGGGCTACGGAAAGATCACGGCCAACCAGATCATCGGAAAGATCCTCCCCCCCGAGAAGATGGAGAGGAAAGAAGAGACCGAGGAGGGACGCCTGAGAAGCCTCCTCCATAAAATCACCCATGCCGGTCCGAAAGATGCCCTTCTCATCAAAGGGGTCGACAACGTGATGGTGCGCTATGCGGGCTGTTGTAATCCCGTGCCAGGGGACCGGGTCGTGGGGTTCATCACCCGGGGCCGGGGCATGACCCTCCATACGGTCGACTGCCAGAACATCATCGATGAAGATCCCAACCGGAAGGTGGAGGTGGAATGGGACGGGACGAAAGAATACAGCTACCCCGTCCGAATTCGGGTCTATTCGGAGGACAAGAAAGGGTTGCTCGCCGAGATCAGCAGTTCGATCGCCTCGAACGAAGCCAACATCACCAACGCCCGTGTCGAGACGACCGAGGACCACAAGGCGATCGGGACCTTCGAATTACAGATTAGGGATCTCAACCACCTGAAAAAGGTGATCAAGGGTCTCGAAAAGATCAAAGGGGTTCTCCGGGTGGAGAGGATGAAATTCGAAACCCAGATCGATTCCTGAAGCTCCTCCAGAGGGGCTTGCGGAAAATGCGGGAGGGAAAAACGAAGGGGCTAAAGGGTGAAGGAGGTCAGGCGGCCTTTACCACCCGGCCGGAGCGAAGGCACCTTGAGCAAACTTTGATCTGGAAGGTCTTGCCTCCCTGAGAGGCCTTGACCTTGTGGAGATTGGGATACCAGACCCTCCGGGTCTTATTGTTGGCATGGCTCACGTTGTGGCCGAAGACAGGGCCTTTGCCGCAAATGTCACATCTCTTTGCCATAGAAAGACCTCAAACGAAATTGAATATTGATTAACACACCCTTTGACCAAATTCAAGGACCCTTGACGGACAACCCCGGGAGAATCGCAACGTCCATGGAAAAAGAAGAGGGCCCGGTTTCCCCCTCGACCGACGAAACACTCGATGCCTTCTTTAACGGCGAACTGAGGGTCATTCAGAAGAAGGAGGCCTATCGTTTCTCGATCGATGCGATCCTGCTCAGCGAGTTCGTCGCCCTGCGCCCCCGGGAGAGGGTGATCGATCTGGGTACGGGATGCGGGATCTTGCCCCTCCTGTTGTCCAAAAAATCGGAAACGGCCACCTTCGTCGGGGTGGAGATTCAGAAATCTTTGGTGGAGTGCGCTGTCAAAAATGTGCACCTCAATCGTCTCCAGGAACGCATCACCATCCTCCAGGACGACTTTCGAAAATTAAGGGACACCCTTCCCCCCGCCTCCTTCGATGTCGTCATCTCCAATCCCCCTTATCGAAAGGCTCACTCTGGGAGAGTCAACCCTTCCTTTTCGAAGGCGATGGCCCGTCATGAAATCCATGCCACCCTGGACGACCTCACCTCGCTCGCCTCCTATCTCCTTCCGAACAAGGGGAGATGTTATCTCATCTATCCGGCTTCCAGGCTCGTCGATCTTTTGGTGTCGCTGAGGCGAGAAAAGCTGGAACCGAAGCGTCTCCAATCGGTCCACCCCTTTTGGGGGGAAAAGGCGGTCTTCGTTGTCGTCGAATCGATCAAGTCGAGTGGCGCCGAGTTGACCTTGATGCCTCCCCGGATCCTCCATCCGGGGGGTCGGGACGGAAAGGACCGAAATACGTTTTGACAACGGGCGAGGAATAGGATAATTATTGTCTAATGAAGGCATGGGAAGCGGCGACACCGAAGACAGAAGAGAAGCTCTCGCTGAAAGATCTCCTGGATTGGCTCGGGGATGACCTGAAAAAGGTCGATCTCGAGTTCCGAAAGAATCTCAACTCCAGGGTCCCCATCATCTCTGCCATCGGGGAGCACCTTCTATTTAGCGGGGGGAAAAGGCTCAGACCCCTCCTTCTCCTTCTCTCTGCCAGGGCCTGCGGCTACCAAGGTCATGACCACATCTCCATGGCCAGCCTCATCGAATTCATCCATACCGCAACCCTCCTCCATGACGATGTGGTGGACCGGGCAGAACTCCGGAGGGGGATGGAATCGGCCAATGCCAAATGGGGCAATGAGGCCTGTGTCCTGGTAGGAGATTTTCTCTTCACCAAGTGTTTTTCCCTCCTCGTCGAAAACGGCAATCGTAAAATCCTACAGGCCATCGCCAAGGCCACCACCTCGATGGCGGAGGGTGAACTGGAGGAATTGATCAAGACGAATGACCTCTCTCTGACAGAGGAAGAGTACCTTTTCATCGTCACCCGAAAGACCGCCTCCCTCTTCTCTGCGGCAGCCCAGGTGGGCGCGATCCTCGGCGAGGCCTCGGAGGAGGAGGAGTGGGCCCTCGCCCATTTCGGAAAGGAACTCGGGATTGCCTTCCAGCTCATCGACGACAACCTCGACTACATCTCCCGGGAGGAGGAGTTTGGCAAGAAGATCGGGATCGACCTCCAGGACGGGAAGATCACGCTCCCCTTGATCTTCACCCTGGCCCAATGCACCGAAGAGGAAAGGGCCCTCGTCCACCGAGCCGTTTCTACGGAGGAGATGGCTCAGGAGTCCTTTGATCAGGTTTTGGCCCTGATCGAAAAATACGAGGGAACCCGCTACACCTATGAAAAAGCGAAGAGCTACGTCGAACAGGCCAAGACGCGTCTCCATCTTCTGCCCCAATCGAGAGAAAGGGAGGCCTTGAGGGCCCTTGCGGATTACGTGGTAGAAAGAAGATGGTGAATCTTTCTAAAAGAACAAAAATCACCGTTTGAGAGGAGTGAACCATGGCAACGGAAACCTTCCTTCTTCATCTGACAGACCAAAATTTCGCCGCCGAGGTCCTGCAATCCGACCTGCCCGTCCTGGTCGATTTCTGGGCGAGCTGGTGCGGACCCTGCCGGGCGATCAGCCCCCTCGTCGATGAACTGGCCCAAGAATATTCGGGCCGTGTCAAAGTCACCAAGCTCAATGTGGATGAAAACCCCCTCACCCCCTCCCAGTACGGGGTCAGAAGCATCCCCACCCTCATCCTCTTCAAGGCAGGAAAAGTTTTGGATCAGATCGTGGGCTCGGTTCCAAAGGCCCGTCTGAAGGCCATGATCGAAAAGGCATTGTAGCCGGACCCCTCCCTTCGGAGCAAAGCATGTCATTGAAACGCCTTTTCTTGCAGACTTCCCTTGCCTTCGCCTTTGCCCTGAGCGTTCTCATCCTCCTCCCCTGCTGCGCCAAAAAGACGGAGGAGCGGGATCAGGCCCCCAATTTTTCCCTCCGGACTTTAAACGGTCAGCAGATCACCCTCTCCGACTTGAAGGGGAAGGTGGTCTTGCTCGATTTCTGGGCCACCTGGTGCGGTCCTTGTCGAGAATCGATCCCCCATCTGGTTCGTCTCTACAGAAATTACCAAGAGAAAGGCTTCGAATTGATCGGAATGAGCAAAGACCGGTCAGAGGACATCGAGGTGGTGCGGAAATATGTCAGGACGATGGAGATCCCCTACCCCATCATCCTGACCCCCGACGAGGTAGCCCGAAAATACCGGGTGACCGGGCTTCCCACAACCGTCCTCATCGACCGAAAGGGGGTCATCCGCCAAAGGATCGTCGGCTTCAATAGCGCCATCGGCCAGCAGATCGACTCGAAAGTGGAAGAGCTGATCGCCGAATCTCCCTGATCGCCCTCCCCCGTCTATTTCTTCCTCTCCTCTTTGAAGAGCCGGAAATATCCCTCCACCAAACGCTGGGGGTCCAAATGGAGGAACCGGGCATAGGCCTTTAGAAATCCCTTGAGATAGACCGGGGCAGGGAGTCGCGAAAGGTCTTCGGCCTCGATCGCTTCCAGAATTTTGGGGTTGATCTTCGTTTCAGCGGAGATCGTTTTGAGGTCGATCCCCAACTTTTCTCGGAGCTCTTTTAAGGACCTCCCGCGATAGTCGATCTCGCCCGTCTCCAGGGTGATCTCCTTGAAGGTGAGGGTCCCGTCCGTGTCGGCCGGCTTCATCGGTTCTCTGCCTCCCTCTTCCTAATCCCAGACCCCCTCGATCTCCCTTTGACAGTACCGGCACCTTCCCTGATGGATCTCCAACCGGGTCACATTAAATCCGATGCGTTCGATGATCTTTCGACCGCACCCCGGACAGAAGGTGTCCTCGCCGCCTCTGCCAGGGATATTGCCGCAATAGACATACCAGAGTCCAGCGGCCAACCCGATCTCTCTGGCCCGGTGGAGGGTTTCCGCAGAAGTCCTCGGAAGGCGGGTCATCCGGTAAGTGGGATAGAAGGCTGAGATATGCCAAGGGGTTTCCCGTCCCAAGGTGAGAATGAACTGGGCAATGGCTTCGAACTCCCTCTCCGAATCGTTCAACGTAGGGATCACCAGCGTGGTGACCTCCACCCAGATCCCGAGGGATTTCATCAACTTCAGGGTCTCCAGCACCGGCTGGAGTCTGGCCCCGCAGATCTCCCGGTAGAACTTCTCCTCAAAGCTCTTCAAATCGACGTTGGCCCCGTGGAGGTAAGGCCGGATGGCCTTCAACGCCTCCTCGGTCATGTAGCCATTGGTCACGAAGATGTTTTTAAACCCCTTCTGGGCCGCAAGGAGGGCGGTCTCGTAGGCATATTCGAAATAGATGGTGGGTTCGGTATAGGTGTAGGAGATGGATTGGCATCTTCGCTGTTCGGCGAGGGAGACGATCCGGGAGGGAGCAACGGGCGTCCCCTCGATCCTCTCCTGATCCACGGGCATCTGCGAGATCTCGTGGTTCTGACATTGAAGGCACCGGAAGTTGCATCCGACCGTGGCGATGGAGAAGGTGGCTGTGCCCGGTTGAAAGTGGAAAAGGGGTTTCTTCTCGATCGGGTCGACATTCATCGAGATGACCCGCTCGAAGACAAGGCTGTAGAGCTTCCCCCCCCTGTTTTCTCTCACCCCGCAGAGGCCCCTCTTCGAGGGGAGGATAAGACACCGATGATGGCAAAGGTGGCACTTGACCTTCCCCTCCTCGAGGGAGTGGTAAAGCATCGCCTCTTTCATTCTATATCCCCAGGCAGGAACGACGCCTAAAGGTCGAAATGGGGCAACTGTTCCAGGACATATTTCCGGATCTCCTGAGGTGCGGGAGAGTCCTGAAGAATCCGGTGATGGTCGATCAAAGGGAGGAGGAGATCCTCGAAATGCCCTCCGCAGGCACACCGGTCTGAGCCCCTTTCCGAAGCCTCCGAGGGAGGTCGATAGGGGACCAACTTATCCTGGTAGCATTTCGTGCAGCGGAGGACGCTCTTCGAACCCGACATCTTTCCCCTTTTGGCCAGGGGTTTCCCTTCGATTTCCACGATATCCATCGCCAGGTCGATCGACCGCGCATTGGTAATCGAGGTACCCACCCCGTAGGCATCCACCACGGGATTGAGGCTCAAGATCCGTTTTTCGTCCAATCCTCCGCTGACAAAGATCTTCACATGGCCATGGCCTCTCAGGTTGAGTTCCCAACGGATCTCTTCGATGATCTTCTGCAGATCCCCTCGCCTCGAACTCGGCGTGTCGAGCCGGATGCCGTATAGTTTCTTTCCCAAGGCCTCTGCCACCCGGACGGCCTCGACCTTCTCGTCGTTGAAGGTGTCGATCAGGGCCACCCGTTTCACCTTGGGGTCGATCACCTCGTCAAAGGCCTTGGTCGCTTCCACCGTGTCTCCGAAGAGGAGGACCAGGGCATGGGGCATTGTGCCGGAGGGCTCCTCGTGGATCAACTCCGCATCCTTGACCACGGCAACGCCATCACAACCTCCGATGAAGGCATTCCGTTCCACCATCGGCGCGATGGCAGGATGGATGCGCCTGGCCCCGAAGCTGATGACCCCCCGATCCCCGGCGGCCTTCTTGCAGCGGGCCGCCTTGGTGGCAACGCCAGAGGCCTGACAGAGGAGCCCCAAGATGGACGTCTCATAGAGGCCGAAGTCGGTATACATCCCCTCGATCTCCATCACCGGCTCGTAGGCCCTGAAGATCGTCCCCTCTCTCATGGCCCTCACTTTTATCGGAAGGTCTTTGAGGAGATAGACGGCCTCCTCGATCCCGGCCAGCACGCCCCAACTGTAGTCCTCGGGAAAGCGCTTGGCAATAAATTCCGCCTTGACCCGTTTATCGATCTTCTTCGCCTTGAGGACCTCCATCGTCCGGGTAAAATAGACGTCCGTGTACTTTCCGGCTTTGATATCCTTGGGATCAGCGATATGGAACATCGTCCCTTCCTCTCGGCTCGGAGTTCTCTTTTCCCTATATAACAGAAACTTCCTGCCCCTGTCTATATGAGATGGCTCTCGGGAGGGAGGTCGTCCCCTCCTCTTGCCTCGACAGGAGGGGGACAGGGGGTCACGAGAAGGCGAGAGCTTCAAGGCCCTCGGGGATTAATCCCCTCCTCGAGGAGCCTCCGTTCTCCTTTTCGGATGGGAATCCACGTGGCCATCCCACTGAGTCCGAGGACACAGACCAAGGACCCAGCCATCCACGCCCACTGGTCAAGGGTGAGGCTCTCCCAGCCGAGGCCGGCCATGAGGAGCCGCCACACCGGCCCTGCCTCGAGGACGATGACAACGGCGATGAACCCGCTACAGAGGGTCATAAAGATCAGGCCCCCGAGGCTCGTGGCGAATCGGGCAGGGCTCTCCGATTGAAAATCGGCATACATGGCGCCCAGCCCGACCCCCATCGCCACAATCCCTGGAACGACCAGAAAGAGGGTGATGACCGAGAGGGTCATCATCAGAGGGTTCACCTGAAGAAGGAGGTTGCTTATAACGATCAAGGCCTCGGCCAGAAAGAGGAGAGGAGCGCCGTAGACACACACCTTGATCCAGAGAAAAGAGCGGATGGAGAGAGGGGAAGACCTCACGATCCAGAAGGCCTCTCTCTCGAGGCTGACCGCGGGGAAGACGAACCTCACGGAGATGGCGCTCAGGACAAAGGCAGCCAACCCCATATTTAAAAAAGCGAGGACGTTTCGGAGGGAGTCGATGGGGAGCGAACTCTTCTCCAGGGGGAGGACCGAAAAGTTATATAGGTAGATCACGATCACCCCCAGGATCAGGAAGATCTGGGACCACTGGGACTGATCTCGAAAGAAGGTCTTCACCTCCTTTTCAGCAAAGGCCCGGACGGAACGGGGAAGAGGCCGAAGGAGGATCGCCATTCCCCTCCCTAACCGGGAGGGATAGGTCGGAGAGCCTCCTCTGCCGCTCAGGGATTTTGAGAACCCTCCAAAATAGAGGCTTCCTGCAATCCAGGTCGAGAGGAAGACCCCGCTGAGGGCGCAGCTCCAGGAGAGGGCGGTGTTGAACCAGACCTCCTCCCATGAACCGAGCAGGGCTCCCCTGACGGCCTCCCACATCCAGGTGGTGGGGAGGAGGGGAGAGGAGGGAGTCTCGAGGGTCCTGAGATAGAGAAGGAGCGTGGCAAACGATTCTGGATTGACGAACTGTTCTGGCCGGATCAAACGGAACACGATCACGAGGAGGAGGACCGCCATCAGGCCGAAAAAGAGGAAGAGATTCCGGAGCCGACCCGCTGGAAGGACCTTGGCAGAGATCAAAACCAATAGGGCGCTGAGGCTCGAGGCGATGGCGCAGAAGGGAATGAGGTTGAGTCCCACCGCGAGGTAATAACCCGCTCCTCCCCCATAGACCACTCCATAGGCGATAAAGACGGGCAGGCTGTAAACGAGAATCATCCAGGAACTGTCAAAGGTCGATTCCACCCACCGGGAGAGGTAGAGCGTCTCTTTGAAGACGGGCATCGAATGGAGGAGGGGGAGATCTTTCGAGAGATAGAGATGGTTCAGGGTGGCCAGGACCGCGCTGAAGAGGAGGAGGAAAAAGAAGGTGATGAGGATCATGGAAAGGAGCTTGAAGGCCAGGAGGTCTCCGAAGCCCTCCACCGCGTGAAGATAACGGAGGACCCGGAAGAAAAGGAGGAAGAGGCCTCCCCAGAAAGACAGGCCGAAAACCCCGAAGAGCATCTTCAGCCCTCTCCGAGGAGAACCCCTACGAGGTTTGAAGGAGAGGAGCCTCGGCCTCAAGAGGATGAAGATCTCCTTCATAAAAGGCCTTCCCCTTCGGTCAGGATCAGGAAGACCTTCTCGAGATCTCCTTCTTCGATCTGGGCCGATGCTTTCAGCTCTCCGATCGTCCCCGTGGAGATCAGGTTTCCCCTGTGGATGACGCCGATCCGGTGGCAGAGTTCTTCGGCCACGGACAGAAGATGGGTCGAGAGAAAAAGGGTGGTCCCCTTCTCAACCAGGTCCACAAAAAGGCGTTTGATCAATCTCATGCCGGCCGGGTCCAGGCCGACCATGGGCTCGTCGATGATCAACACCTTCGGCTCGCGAAGAAGGGCGGCTGCAAAGACCAATCGCTGTTTCATCCCGTGGGAATAGGATTCGATCAATTCGTGGCGCCAATCGGTCAGGGAGAAGATATCCAACCAAATCTCGGCCCTCTCCCAGAAACGATCCTCCTCGAGCCCGTAGAGGTCCGCCGTGAACCTCAAAAATTCCATCCCCGTCAGCTTCTCATAAAGAAAGGGGCGATCCGGAATATAGCCGAGGCGCTGTTTGGCCTTTTCCGGCTCTTTGGCCATGTCGATGCCGTCAATCATCACGGTCCCTTCGGTGGGGGAGAGGATGCCGCTGATCATTTTTAAAGTAGTCGTCTTGCCCGCCCCATTAGGACCGATGAACCCGAAAATCTCCCCCTCTTTGACCGTGAGATTGATTCGGTTGACGGCGATCCGATTTCCAAAGGTCTTGGTGAGGTTTCTCAATTCGATGGCGCCCATCCCAAAGGCCTCCCGAAGATTTCCCCCCCAGTCGCACTCACTCCAGGATCGTCAGTCGGATCTTTCCGATCATCCCGGCCAGGTCGATCTGTCGAGCCGCCCCCCGCACAAATCGTAGGTGCGTCACGTCCGCCGGAAGTTGGTTTAAGGTGGCATCGGCGGTGACCCATCTTCCCAAATAGAGGACATTCCAGGCGTGATAATAGAATCTCCCGTTTTGGTAAACCAGACCCGCTTCGACCTCTGCCGGGAGGCCGGCGGCCCTGGCCAGTGCCGCCAAGAGGACCGCATGTTCGTTGCAATCGCCGACCCGTTTTCGCAATGTCTCGAGGGCATTGGGAATCGAGAAGACGGGCTGCCTCCGGATATTCTGGTGGACCCAGAGGACCAGTTTTCTCCCCTTTTCCAGATCCGAATCCTCCTGCGAAAGGATCGCCCTTGCCTGGGCCAAAATCTCAGGATGATCGGACTGGATAAACGGAGAGGGCTTGAGGAAATCCTTGAGATCTCCCCCTCCCTCCCTCTCCTGGTTCGGCGGGGGGCGGAGGAGGTCTTCTCTCCGGACGGTCAAGATCCCATTTCGGAACGCCTGCCTCCCTCCATGGAGGAAGAACCTTGGGGCCTCAATCCCTTCCAACCGGATCCTCAAAAGGTTCAGGGAGGAGGGCTCCGGGAGAACCCGGCTGACCGGCACCGAGGCCACTTCCGCAAGATCTAAAGGGAGGGAAAGACCTCCCCCTTGGATGGCTTCCTCCCGGGTGGTTCGCTCAAGCCTCAGGCCGAGGGAGCCTTCCTCTCTCAGGATTGAACCGTCTTCTCCAATCCAAGCCACCTGCGGGGAACCCATCCAGTCGACGGAAACCTTCTTCGCCTTCTCCCGGCGATCCATCACCTCGATCGTCTCTTCGGCCACCACCGTCAATCGGACGGATCTTCGGGAAAGGGTCAAGGGATCAAATACCTCAAAGCTTCGCCGATCCCCGACCCTCATCGTCGCGGGCTTGAGCGATTCCAAAAGACCGACCGGGAGATGGACCTCGCGGTCGAGGGGGATTTGGAGGTATTCCTCCGAACCGGTTGGCCCACAGGAAACGGCGAGGGTCCGGCCCTGGACCCCTCCCCTCGCCCTGAACCGGACGAGGCCGGATTGGAGTTCAAAGTCGAAGCCGGAAAGGCCGAGGCGGTGATTTAGATCTCCCGTCATCCTGAACCGGAGGTCTTGGACCAGGCCAAGGATGTTCATTCTGAGCGAAACCGTCTCCTGAACCCGAAACCCGTCGGCCATCTCGAAAAATTGGCGGTGGGCATACCCGATCCTCCGGTCGTGCTGGAAGATCTGCATCCAGATCTCCCGGTTCGGGCCGGAGGGAAGGGTGAAGGAGAGCGAGGGCCCTCCTTTCCCCTTGGGCTCCAGGACCCCCAAACGGAGCATCAGAAGGAAGGTGAAGACCGATAGGAAGCCCAATCCGAGGACCGCGTAAGGTCTGAATCGAGGGAGGTTCTTCATCGATTAATCATATCTTACAACCCCCCTCCGTTCAACCTTCTCTTGCCCATCCCGAAATTGACAGAAGGGGATTGCTTGGGTTAAACACCATTATATACGATGGAGTATAACGATGAGGCCCCCTCCCGTGAAGCTCGGTTATAAATTATGGCTCGATCGCCACGGAAAGGCCTTCGGCGATGGCCCCTACGAACTCCTCCGGAGGGTGGAGAAGACCGGTTCCCTCCACCGGGCCGCCCTGGACATGGGGATGTCCTACAACAAGGCCTGGCGGTTGATGGGCATCCTCGAGAAGCGCCTGGGTTTCCCGCTTCTCGAACGAAAGACCGGGGGAATCGCAGGAGGGGGCTCCCGCCTCACCCCTGAGGGGAAAAAGATGATGGACCGATACGGGAGGTTCCGCAAAGAGGCCGACCGAGTCCTCCGGAAAGTCTTCAAAGACCATTTCCAGAAGGTATGAGAATTTTCCCTCTTCTTCGAAGACCGCTTCGGGCCCCTTTTTTCGCTCTCCTTCTATGGCCCTTCCTCGTCGTCGTGGGAGAGGCCTCCTCTCCTGAAAAACTGCTCCTCTTTGCCGGCGCCGCAAGCAAACCCCCGACCGATAGCGCCATCCGGTCGTTCCAAAAGAGAACGGGTACCCGGGTGGAGGTCGTCTATGGAGGGTCCGGTTTTGTCCTCTCCCAGATGAAGCTCTCGAAAAAGGGCGACCTCTTCTTCCCGGGCTCCTCGGACTTCATGGAGCTGGCCAAAAGGGAGGGCCTTGTCTTTTCTGAATCGGAGAGGGTCGTGGCCTACCTGATCCCCGCGATCAACGTCCAGAGGGGTAACCCCAAAGCGATCCGGTCACTGAGGGACCTTGCCCGCCCCGGAATTCGTCTCGCCATCGCCAACCCCGAGTCGGTCTGCGTGGGCACCTATGCCGTCGAAATCATCGAAAGGAATCTTTCCCCCTCGGAAAAGGAGGCCCTGAGGAAGAATCTGGTCAGCTATACCGAAAGCTGCGAGAAAACGGCCAATATCATCTCCCTCAAAGCGGTGGATGCGGTGCTGGGCTGGGAGGTCTTTCAGCACTGGGACCCGGATCGGATCGAAACGGTTTTGCTAAGGCCCGAGGAGATCCCCAGGATCGGATATCTCCCCATCGCCATCTCTAAGTTCACCCGGAGCAAGCCTCTGGCCCAAACCTTTATTGACTTCCTCCTGGGGCCCGAGGGAAAAACCCTATTCAGGAATCATCACTATCTGATGGATCTCGAAGGGGCACGCCGCTTCACAAAACCCGACACCCCCGTGGGCGGGGAGTACCGGCTGCCAAAGCAATGGAGGACGAGACCGTAACCGATCCCAAGCCCCCATCCCCCAACCCTTTTCAATGGCCAGTCCCGACTGGTCGTGGGTCAGGATTGGCTGAAAGGGATGCGGTGATTGGCGGTAAATCGAGGAGGACCGATGGCCTTTCGATACACGATGATCGGAGCTGCCCTTGGGATTTTCTCCTTCTACCTTGCCCTTCTCGTCTCCCTCGTTTTTTCGGTGACCCCAAAAGGTGTCCTCGACTCCCTCCTCCAACCCTCGACCCTCTTCTCCATCCGGTTGAGCCTCATCGCTGCAACCGTGGCCACGCTTCTGGCCATCGGGGTCGGCCTTCCCTCGGCCTATGCCCTTTCCCGTTTTCAGTTCAGGGGGAAGCAGATCGTCGATACCTTCCTTGAAATTCCCATCATCATGTCTCCCATCGCCCTGGGCGCCTCCCTTCTGATCTTTTTGAATACGCCTTTGGGAGAGTTCCTCCAGTCTAAAGGCATCTCTTTCGTCTTCGAATTCCCGGGAATCCTCCTGGCCCAGTTCGCCACAATCGCGGGGCTGGCGACCCGGTTGATGAAGGCCTCTCTGGATGAGATCTCCCCGAGGTACGAGGCCGTGGCCCGATCCCTCGGCTCTTCGCCATGGGAGGCCTTCTATCGAATCACGCTGCCCCTCTCCTTCAGGGGGCTGCTGGCCGCCACCATCCTCTCCTGGGCCAAAGCGGTGGGCGAATTTGGGGCGACGGTGACGGTGGCCGGGGCCATGCCGCTGAAGACCGAAACGATGCCCATCGCCATCTATACGGCCCTGGCGACGGCCAATACCGAAAAGACGATCCTCTTGATCCTGATCCTCGTCTCCCTGGGCCTCCTCGCCCTCTTTGCGGTTCGCCTGACCGGAAAACTGTACCGTTATGATTAAGATCGAATCCCTTTCGATCGATGTCGGCACCTTTAAACTGAAAGACCTCGACATCACGATCGAGGAAGGGTCCTTTCACTTTCTCCTCGGCCCAACGGGATCGGGCAAGACCCTCATCCTCGAGTCGATCATCGGCCTCCATCGGCCGGAAAGGGGGAAAATTTGGGTCGGCCAGAAGGAGGTCCAAAGGCTTCCTCCCGAGCGAAGAGAGATCTCGTATGTCCCTCAGGATCTGGCCCTTTTCCCCCATCTCAGCGTGAGGGAGAATATCCTGTACGGGATCCGGGCGAGGAATCACATGCCGAAAAATTACGAAGAATACCTGGAATCCCTGATCCGGGCGATGAGGGTTGAAGGCCTTCTCGATCGGTATCCGGCTCGTCTCAGCGGCGGAGAGAAAAAACGGGTGGCCCTTCTCAGGGCCCTCGCTCCACAGCCGAAGCTCCTCCTCCTCGACGAGCCCCTTTCGGGCCTCGATCCCTCCATCAAGATCGAGATCCTCTATCTCCTGAAGGCCCTTCATGCCTCGTTTCGGCCGACCGTTTTGTGTGTCTCTCACGATTTCGAGGAGGCCTATATGCTCGGCGAGAGGATCACCGTCTTCATGGACGGGAAGGTGGAGCAGGTGGGCAGCAGGGACGACGTCTTCCTCAGGCCCCGAACGAGGAAGGTGGCCGAGTTTTTAGGTCATCGGAACCTTTACAGGGGAAGAATCCTCTCCAGAGATGAGGCTCAGGGGAGGACCTTGCTCGATATTCAAGGGCTGAGGTTTTCCGCTCCTTCTGCGGCCGACCCGAAACGGAAGGAGAGGGGAAAAGAGGTGGACCTCTATATCCGGCCGGAGGAGGTGATGATCCTCCGGGAGGGAAAGCCTGTCAAAGATTCTTTAAAGAGGAATATCTTCGAGGGGGCGATCCTCGACATCGCCGATCGAGGAAGGCACCATGTCATCTTCTTCCAGGAAAAGAGCCATTGTGTCCTTTTCGAAATCTCCATCCCGAATTACGCCCTTCGAAATCTCAATCTCTCTTCGGGCCAGGAAGCCAAAATAGCTCTCCGGGACGAGGCCTTCTGGGTGATGGAATAGAGGCAGAGGGTCAAACGGGATCGAGGATCTGGATGTCTATCTTTTTAAAGGTTTCGCACCCCTTAAGGGACCTCACCATTCCCTTGATCGATCCCGTCAGGAAATCGCGGATGAAAGGTTTCAAGGGGATCGTCTTCCCATCCACCTTCAAGGTGATCTCCACCTCCCTTTTCGGTTTGAGAAACTTCCTCTCGATGAAGTCTGCCACCTCTCCGGGAGCATCCAGGGAGAAACAGGGCACGTCCACCTCGAAGGTCTGATTCGATACGATGGCAACCAGGTTGTCTTCTTTGGTACAGAGCAGTTCCTGATGCACCTCCTTCCGGAAGATCTCGATCTTGGGCTGGACGTCCTTCTTATACCCCTCAGAGAGGATGAGATCGACGTCCTGGATGAACTTTTCCCGTATCTCGTCCAGGGTCAAATCCCTCTCCACATCCCGGATGAGCGCAACCTTTTGGGGAGAGGAGATCACCACCGTATGGGCTCCCGCCTTCTTATGCCGCCAGCTATCCTTCCCCTCCCGGTCCACCTCAAACCCGTGGACATCGTGTTTCACGGTGGCCACCCGGTAGCCCCTCTTCACCAGTTCGGGCAAGAGCTTCTCGATGAAGGTCGTCTTCCCGCTATCGGACTTTCCTACGATCGATATGATGGGAATCATGGTCGGTTGGCTCCCGTATTGAGTTCCGAGGGCATCCTTGGAAGGTTGAAGGCTTGAACACCAGGGGATGAAAAAGGTTTCATTTCAGCGGACCCGATCCTACGAACTCCGGAGGGTAAAGCAGTTGCACCTTCACCCTCTCCCCTTCCTTGACCCCCTCCCGATCTTCCGGAAGGATGATCAACCCGTTGGCCCGTACCATCGATCGCAATATTCCGGAGCCCTGAGGACCCGTGGTTTTCACAGAGTATCCCTCCGGCCCGTAAGAGACCACCCCTCGGATGAAATGTCTCTTCCCGGGTTCTTTCCGGATCTCTTCGGCAAGGATGGCTTCGATCACAGGCCGAAAGAGCTGGCCGTGGCCCATCATCTTGAGCAGGGCGGGTCGGACAAACTGCTCAAAGGTCACCATGGAGGAAACCGGATTTCCGGGAAGGCTGAAAACGGGCTTTCCATCATATTGCCAGAAGGCCACGGGTTTTCCGGGCTTCATGGCTACCCGCCAGAAGATCAGCTGCGCCCCCAACTCCTTCAATGCCTCTCGGACAAAATCATAATCGCCCACGGAGACGCCCGCAGAGGAGATAAAAACGTCCGCCTGAAGCCCCTGGAGCAGTTTCCTCTTTATCTCCTCCTTATCATCTCTTGCGATTCCCAACTGCATCGGGACGGCCCCGCACTCTTTCACCTGAGCAGCCAGGGTATAGGAATTGCTGGAGACGATCTTGGCCCCTTCCAGAGGCTCCCCGACATCGACCAGCTCCTCTCCCGTACAGAGGATGGCGACCACCGGCCTCCGGTAGACCAGGACAAAGGGTTTCCCGATGGAGGCCAACATCCCGACTTCCGAGGGCCGGATGACCTCCCCGTGGGTGATCACGCGATCCCCCTGCTTAACATCCTCTCCGGCCCTCCGGATGAAATCTCCAGGGCGAACGCTCTTCCGGATGGAGACCGACCTTCCGTCCGATCTCGTCTCCTCCACAGGAACCACCGCATCTGCCCCTGCGGGGACAGGAGCTCCCGTCATAATCCGAATGGCCTGTCCCTCCTGAAGGGCGTTTTTGGCAAAAAACCCTGCCCGAAGATCCTCGATGATTATTAAAGAGACCGGGTTCTGTTCCGAGGCCTTCTGAACATCCACGGATCGAACCGCATAGCCATCCATCCCGGAATTGTCATAAGGGGGGAGGTCGCGGGGGGCGACGGCATCCTCAGCGATCACACGGCCCAGGGCCTCCAGGATCGAGACCTTTTCGAGCCCAAGGGGATGAACATGAGAAAGGATCCTTTCGATGGCTTCCTCAACCCGGATCATCATATCGGCCTATAATATAAAACGATCTGACTGAAAATTCACTCCCTTGGGACTCCTCTGAATGCCAAAGCCGCCTCTCGATCGGATCTCAAACCCCTCTTCCTTATCTCCTTGAGATATTGAGATATTTTAAATCACTCCTTATAATCGATCTGTCCGGAAAAGAGAGGAGGAGGGCCTTTGACCCTCGTCCTTAAAAGTCACAGCAAAAAAACAAAAAAGGAGGGACCCGATATGCTTTCGAAAATACCTGTGGATCTTGAAAAAATATCCCGAGGCGATCTGGACAAAGAGATCCTCAGGGCAGGCATTATCGCGGAACTGGACGCCATCAACCTTTATGAACAGATGGCCGCCCTGACAAAAAATCAGAGGATTAAGAAGGTCCTGCTTGACATCGCCCGGGAAGAGAAGACCCATGTGGGAGAATTCCAGGCCCTTTTGCTCCAGGAGGACAGGGAGCAGGAAGAAGAGTTAGAGAAGGGTCGGATGGAAGTAAAAGGGAGGGTGGACCCTAAGAGAGGGGGATAAAAAAGGTTTGATCCTGCCACTCCAACGTGGTATGATATAGAGGTAAAGAGAATCGGGTGGGGGCCCTCCAAGAGGGACGAAGTTCGTCGACATGAACACCGATCCTTTAAACTCCTGATGAACGCAATCCAGGCCAGAGACGAATTACGAAAGATGGGCATACGAGATCTCTTTCGTCTGGCCGCCGACCAAAAACTCTCCGAATGCCTGGTGGGAGCGAGGGCCTGTAGCCTTTACCTGAAATACCGGGGTTACCCCTTCTGCCTTTCGGAATTACTGGGGAAAGGCTGTATTTATGAGGAGCGATTAAAAAGGGATCGGATTTCGAGAGAAACCCCTCATCCCCTTCTTTTCCCTGCCCATCGCCTATCTCCCGTAAAAACGGAAGGCATCCCTTTCAAGGTCTATTGGAGGGATGAATCCACCCGGGCGATGATCTTTCTCGGAGAGGTTGTCGAAAGAAGGACCAAAGAGAGGAAGAACAACCTTCAGGATCTCCTGATCAAAGCAAGGAAAGAATTTTCCCATCGGGTAGAAAATCCGGCCGGGATCTTTTTATTGGGCCCTTAAGGGATGGCCTCTCCCCGTATCCTGCCCCCTCAGCAAACGCTGGCCGGCCGGGAAGCGGTGTAAAGGGGCGACCTCGCCATGCACGAAAGGAGAAAAAATGGCTCTGATCACACCCGAACAGTATGAGGGGAGCCTAAAGAAGAGAAAACCCAGGATCTTCATGAACGGGAAGAAGGTCGAAGACTACCTCAGTAATCCCAATATTCGTACGGTCATCGAGGCGAACAAGGCCAGTTACCGGTGGGCCTTGGACCCCGACACCCAGGAGATCATGACGGCCCTCTCCCCCCTGACGAAGGACCGGGTCAACCGATACGTCCATGTCTGCGGAAGCCGGGAGGACCTGGTCGCAAAGGCCATCGCAGGGACTTTCGCCGCTGAACGGCTGGGAACCTGCATCTACCGGTGTCCCGGTCTGGACGCCTTCCACAGCCTGGCCAGCACGACTTGGGAGATGGACAGGAACCTCGGAACGGAGTATCACAGCCGGTTTATGAGATACCTGAAGTGGGTTCAGGAGAACGACCTGGTGGTCTCGGGGGCCTTGACAGAACCCCGTGGAGATCGCAAAAAGAGGGCCCTCGACTGGCCAGATCCTTATCTCTCCCTGAAGGTGGTGGAAAAGAGATCGGACGGGATCGTCGTCCGGGGAGCCAAGATCAATATCAGCGGCGCCTTCGTCAGCCACGAACTGGTCGTCCTTCCCCAATCCGCAAAGAAGAGAGAGGAAGGCGATTATGCCTTGGCCTTTGCGATCCCTTCCGATGCCGAAGGCATCACCTATATCTGCCAGTACTCCCCTTATTCAGCCGAACGCGAAATGGCCGAGGATATCTACGAGCTGGGAAACCCTCTCTTCGGCCAGAGGGAGACGGCCATGGTCGTCTTCGACAATGTCTTTGTCCCTTGGGAAAGGGTCTTTCACTGCGGGGAAACCGAATATTCCTCAAAATTGGTCGAACGCTTCGCCAAGACCCACCGGATGACCTGCGGGGGGACCTGCAAGGTCGGGTTCATGAACCTCATCATCGGGGCCTGCAAGCTCCTCCAGGAGTATAAGGGATTGGAGAAGGCCCAGCACATCAACGACGAGCTGACCGAGATGGTCGTCTTGAGGGAGACCGGAAGGGCCTGCGGTCTGGCCTCGGCCAATCTCGGAAAAGAAGAACCGGAAGGATCGGGCGTCTTCCTCCCCGATGAGTTGATGGGGAACGTGGCCAAGCTCAACATCTGCAATGCCTTCTGGCGGGTGATGGCCCTCGCAGGTGACATCGGAGGCGGCCTCATCGTCACCCTCCCCTCCCTCAAGGAGTTGAAGAACCCGGAGACGAAAAGGTATGTCGAGGAATTCCTGGGGTTCGGTTCGGAGGTGCCCACCGAACACATCCTCAAGGTGACGAAACTCCTTCAGAACTGGACCGCCGGCCAGCACGGGGTGGGCACCTGGCATGGCGCGGGTCCGGTCATGGCCCAGAAGATCATGATCCAGAGGATCGTCGATTACGAGCACGAAAAGAAGCTGGTCAAAGAGGCTTTGGGGATCTTGGAGAAGAGATGAGGATCACCATCTTGTGTGAAAATTCGGTCGGGAAACTTATCGGCGCCGGCGAGCATGGCTTCTCCGCCTTTATCGAAACCGCCCATGGAAACTACCTCTTCGATACCGGAAGCGGCCCTTCCGTGGTTACAAACTCCCTCGTCCTGAACAAGGATTTAAAGGGCGTCAAGAAGATCTTCTTGAGCCATGGCCATTACGATCACACAGGGGGTCTGCCCGAGGTTCTGAAGCTGAAGGGCAAGGTCGATGTCCACGCCCATCCCCATCTCTTCTCAGACAGGATTGCCATCCACAAAGAAGACGGAGGGGAGGTGAGGCGATTCATCGGAATCCCTTACAAAAGGACCTACCTGGAATTTCTCGGGGCCAACTTTATTCTCAACACCGAATTTACCGAGGTGGAAAAGGGGATTTTTTTGACCGGCGAGGTTCCTCGGATCACCCCTTTTGAGAAACTGGACCCAAGGCTCTTGGTCGAAACCGAGGGAAGATTTTCCCAAGATCCCCTCCTCGACGATCAATCCCTTATCCTCGATACGGAAAAGGGACTCGTTCTCATTCTCGGATGTGCCCACTCCGGAATGATAAACATCCTCCACCATGCGATCCATAAAACGGGGAAGGATAAGTTCCACGCCCTCCTCGGCGGGACCCATCTCGATTTTATGTCTCCGGAGCAACTCGAAGAGTCGATCAAGGCCCTCAAAGAGATTAGGGTCGAACGGATCGGTGTCTCCCACTGCACCGGCATGAGAGCCGCCTTCAGACTTCATCAGGAATTCGGAGATCGCTTCTTCCACGGATGCGTGGGAAGCGTCTTGGAGGTCTAAAATCCCCTCCCCTCCACCTTCTTCGCCCCCTCCTCGGATCAAAGCTGACCGAGGAAGGCCAGGTATTCGGCCTTCAGATACCGTTCGAGCAAGAGCAACAGGATGACCCCCGGAACCATCAAGACCAGCGCGGTGACGGAGGCGACTTGGAGTTCATATCCGATGCTTGCGGTGTACATGTAAACAGGCAAGGTGACGACGAAAGGAGCTCCGACCAGAAGCGTCCCTGTGAACTCGTCCAGGGAGTACAGGAAGACCAACAAGGCGCTGGCCAGGATCCCAGGCAACGCCAGCGGCAAACTCACCGTGGCAAAACTTCGGGTCAGCGACGCTCCCAGGTTCATGGCCGCCTCTTCCAAGGAGTCCGGAATGGAACGGAAGACCGCCGTCATCGTCCAAACGGCGAAGACCAAGGCTCCCACCAGATGGATGAGAATGACCCCCGGAACCGTGCCGGAGAGTCCGAAGCGGTAAAATTCCCGGGTGGCGCTGGCAAAGACGGGCAATTGAGGGAAGGCTTGCGGGAGCAAGAAGGCTAAAAGGATGAAGATCCTCCCCGGAAACCGGAGGCGGGCCAGGACGTAACCCATCGGGATCGCCAAGATCAGGGAGAGGATCGTCACGAGGGTGGCGATCCATACCCCTCGCCTGAGGGGGATCAGAAAGTCTCCCGTCAACATCTGGGCCCAGTACTTGAAGCCCAGGATCTGGGGGAAGCTTGCAGGCCAGGTCCACCGCTCGGCAAAGGACCAGAGGACCAGGCTCGAGAGGGGTCCGAGGATGACGAAAAGAAATATGAGGAGGAGGATCAGTCTGCCTGCGAGGCGAATTGAACCCCCTCTCCTTCTTTTGTGATCTGTTGAAGTCATTGGACGATCTTTCTCAAATAAACGAAGGCAGCCCCCGAGGCCATCAGATAGGCCACGACCCCAAGGGCCCCTGCCGTCGCATAATCGCCGTGTTGGCCGAACCGATAGTATACGTCGATCATGATCATTTGAGGTCCGCTCCCTTTTCCCATCATCAGGGGGATGGAAAAAGAGGCCAACATGGAAGCAAAGACGAGGACGCAGGCCACCGCGATCGACGGAGCGGCCATCGGGATCAGGATATCCTTGGTCTGCCGGAGAATGCCGGCCCCGAAATTCTGGGCCGCCTCAAGGTAGGCCTCCTCCACGGACCGAAACGCCCCCATGAAAAGGAGGGCAGCCAGGCCGATGTGCTTCCAAGCCAGGGCGATGGCCAACCCGACCCACGAAGTGGAAAGGGAGGGGAGATTCTGAGCCTCCAGAAGGCCTGCCCAGAGGAGAAGGCCATTCAAGGTCCCATGGGGAGAGAGGAAGATCCTCAGGGCGTGGCCGACCACAACGAACGGGACAAACAGGGGAATTTTCAGAAGAAACTCGACGCTCCGAAAGGCCCTTAGCCGGAGATAACCGCAGACGGGTAACCCTGAGATGAGGACCAATAGAAGCCCTGTGAAGGAAACCCCCAGGGTGAAGAGAATGTCCTGTGAATAGAGCTTGTAGACTCGAACATAATGGGCAAGGGTGAAACGGCCTTCGTGGGTAAAGCTCGACCAAATGGAGGCGAAAAGGGGATAGAGGAAGGCAAATCCGAGGACGAGAAGGGACGGCAGACAAAGCCACGCCCAGAGACTCCGTTCAACCCCTGTGATCCTTACCATGGTATAAAAAAGAACCCAACGGGTATGGGTGATCCCGGCTCGACTTATACCACTCTAAACCCTCAGCCCTCTCCACATCCTTTCGGTCGATGTCTCCTCGATAAACGAGCCGGGTGAGAGGGGACCCCGAGGGGTCCCCTCTCCGTAAGGTCTTTTCCCTTATCTCCCCTCCCTATCGGACGATCTCCTCGTAGGCCAACAGGATGGCATTGAAATAGGGCCCGATCGGCATCTGGAGGGAATATTTCGACAGGTCGGCCGGGGTCACATCCCTGAAGAGCAGTTCCTTGGCTTTGGGAGAGAGGAGGGGAAGGACCCGGTTCGGATCGACCCCAGGATACCAGCCATACCGTTCGACGATGACGCTCGCTTGAATTTCGGGCTGGGAGACGTAGTCGATATACCTTGCGGCCCAATCCCGATTGGCCGCCTCACGAGGGATGACCATGTAGATGGGGTAGATCGGAAGCCCCGGGCTGATGAGGACGGGCGTGATGCTCATATCCATTCTGCCCTCGTTCTTCCATGCGACGAGCTGGTCGATCCAGACCGCCCCCATCCAGATCTCTCCCCGGTTGAGTTGGTCCAAGGTGCCTGCGTTGCCCGAGGTGATCACCACGTTCTTGTTGAACTCTCTGAGCTCCTCCAAGGCCTTCCGCCAGAGAGGTTCTTTCGCCTTATCGAAGGGCCCCTGGGTGAAGGCCTTGTATTGGCCGGTTTTCCAATAGACCCATCCCACCGTAAACCCCTGTCCACTCACGCCCCCTTTGATCCCGTTGTAGCCGAACTTTTTGGGATTGGACTGAACCCAGGCCACCAGCTCCTCGAAGCTCCTGGGCGGTTTGCTCACGTACTTCGGGTTGTAGGCGATGGCGATTTGATTATGGAACATCGGAATGACATACCCATCCACTTCGACCCCGAAGGCCACCTTCGTCTCGGGCCCGGTGACGTATCTGGCCGCGGAAATGGTAGGGACGTATTTATAGAGCAACCCCTCCTGGACCATCTGAGAGGCAGCGATCATGCTCACCAGGGCCACGTCGATGTCCCAGTTCTTCCGTTGGGTGTCGTGTTGGGCCTTGATCTTTGTGTAGATGGCCCGGCTGGCCGCCTCCCCTGTCCCGGTTCCGACGACGTTAAAATCGACCGACGGGTGTCTCTCCTTGAACCCGGGTCCCAAGATCTTCTTGTGGACATCCACCACATTGACATCCGCACCGACCACGACGTTGAGCGTCACCTTCTCTGTCCCGAGGGCAGGAAAGGTGGATTGGATGGAAAGCAACGTGCCGAGAAATAGGATCCATCCCCATTTGACCCATCCTCTTGCCATGTGCGATCTCCTCCTTTCTCGTAGGGCTTCTTGAATCTTTTCAAGAGGCTGAATAAACTTGGATCTTCCCTTTGGACAGGACCAGATAGACCGCCCCGGGACGTCTCGGGTCTGGGCTATCCACCATCACGACGCCATCGCCAACCCGGACATAATGGCGATAGTAAGCCCCCAAGAATAAACTCTCCTCGAGTTGACCTGAGAGAACGATGTGATCCGGATTGGAAGTTTCCGCCTCATCGGCGATCCAACCGTCGGTGGCTCGGAAGATGACGGTCACTCTACCTTGGAGGCCCGTTTGGAAGGGGATGGCCTGATTCCCAACCCGTAAGAACCCACCTGAAACCTCCCCTCCGATCTGATTGCTCACGCCTAAAAACTCGGCCGCAAAGGCCGTAGAGGGCTTGAGATAGACCGTCTGAGGCGTTCCGACTTGCACGACCTCCCCTTGATTCATGAGAACGATGGTATCGGCCATGGCAAGGGCCTCCTCTTGGTCGTGGGTGACATAAATGGCCGTGATTCCCACCTGTTTCTGGATCCGTCGCACTTCGGCCCGAAGGCGTTGCCGGACCTTGGCATCGAGGTTCGAGAGGGGCTCGTCCATAAGGAGAACTTTCGGCCTCACGACCAGGGCCCGGGCCAAGGCGACCCGCTGCTGTTGCCCTCCGGAGAGGGCGCCCGGCTTGCGGGTCTCCACCTCCGAGAGATTCGCGATCTCGACCATCTCGAGAACCTCCCGGACCCTCCGTCTGATCTCCGTCTCTCCCAACTTCAGGAGTCTCAAGCCATAGGCCACGTTTTCAAATACGGTCATATGGGGCCACAAGGCGTAGTTCTGGAAGACCATGGCCGTCCCGCGTTTCTGCGGGGGCAAGCCGGTCACCTCGTCTTCATCAAAGAAAACCCGTCCCCGATCGAGGGGAGTGAACCCAGCGATCCCTCGCAACAAGGTGGTCTTTCCGCAACCGCTCGGCCCGAGGATGGCGGTCAGGCCTCCGCTGGCAAAATTTAGGGAAACGTTTTTGAGGGCTTCTGTGTTTCCAAATCTCTTCCAAAGGTTTTCGACACGAACCTGGACCATGGACTCCTTCGTTCCCTACCCGTTTTAATGCACCTCCTTTACAAATTGTTTACGACCTTGTGACATTTCGGTGAGAAGTGTCGAAAGAAGACCTCTCTTATTGTCCCTGTGAGGTCATATCGGAGAAACCTGAGGTGGGTCTTATAGGCTTGAAGGGGAGAGCCTCAGTCTCGGTGAATGATCGAGATCTCCCCCCTCCCCCGGATACTTCCCTCCCCGATCAGATTGAACCCCATGACCGTGATCAGGATCGCAACCCCGGGAAAGAGCACGAGATGGGGGGCTTGGGTGAGAAAGAGTCGCCCCTCGTTGAGCATCGCTCCCCATTCTGGGGTAGGAGGCTGGGCTCCAAGCCCTAAAAACCCGAGGCCGGAGAGGGCGAAGATCACCCTTCCGGTGTCGAGGGAGGCAAGGATCGCCACAGGAGGGAAGATGTTGGGGAGGTAATGTCGGAGGACCATCCGAGAAGGGGAAACGCCCAGGGCCATCGCCGCCTCGATAAAGGACCTTCCTTTTATCTCGATCACGAGCCCCCGGATCAATCTGGCGTAGAAGGCCCAATGGACAAGGGCAAAAGCGATCATGGCGTTGTGGGTTCCTGGGCCGAGGAGGGCGATGATGGCCAGAGAGAGGACGAGGCTCGGAAAGGCCATCGTCATCTCTGTCAGGCGCATCAGGAAGAAGTCGATCCGCCCCCCATGGTATCCTGAAACCATCCCCACTCCCATTCCAATGGCAAGGGCGATTCCCTGGGTGAGGAGGGCGATCCCGATCGTCCTTGGGGCACCATCGATGATCCTCGAGAGAAGGCAGCGCCCTAAATGATCGGTCCCGAAGGGATAGGTGAGGCTCGGCCCTTGGAGTCTTCGGTCCAGATCGATCTCGAGGGGAGAACGGGGGAGGAGAAGAGGACCGAAGCCGGATAGGAGGAAGACCGAACAGAGGATCGTCAAGCCGATGGGTCTCATGAGCGAGGGTCGAATTCGATCCTTGGGTCGAGAAAGCGGTATCCAATGTCCACACAGAGATTGATGAAGAGAAAGAGAGAGGCCGTTAGCAGGACGTACCCCATGAGGATGGGATAGTCTCGTTGGAGAATGGCCTCGATGGCGAGCCTTCCCAGGCCCGGCCAAGAGAAGATCGTCTCCACGATGACCGCTCCCCCCAAAAGCCGTCCCAAGACCATCCCCAAGGTGGTCAGGATGGGCAACAGGGCGTTGGGAAGGGCGTGGCGGAGGAGGATGCGTCTTCGACTTAAACCTTTGGCCATGGCTGTTTTGATGAAATCCTTCCCCAGAACCTGGATGAGCGAGGTCCGGAGGAGTCGGCCCTGGATCATCGCCGTCCCCAAACCCAAGGTCAGGGCGGGAAGGACGAGGTGGCCGAAATCCCCTCGACCCATCACCGGAAGCCAACCCAAATGGATGGAGAAGAGGTAGATCAGCAAAAGGCCCAACCAGAAACTTGGGATGGAGGCCCCGAGGATGGCGAAAAGGATGCCGACTTGATCGAGGCCCCCACCGGACCTCATCGCCGAGAGGAGGCCCACGGTAAGGGATAAAAAGACAATCACACCGAAGGAGGCGAGGGTGAGCTCCAGGGTGGCGGGCAAACGGGTCAGGAGCTCCTGGATGACGGGCTCTCCCGTTTTGTAAGAGAGGCCGAGATCGAGCTGGAAGAGCCTAAAGAGCCATCGCCCGTATTGGAGGGGAAGGGGTTGGTCGAGGCCCAACCTCCTTCTGGCCTCCTCGAGGGCCTCCTGGGTGGGTTCGATGCCTTCCTTCCGAAGGAGGATTTCGGCCGGATCGCCAGGAGCCCAATGGAGCAGGAGAAAAACGAGGAAGGTGATGCTGAACCAGAGGGGGATGAGAGAGAGGACTCTCCTGACGATCAGGCCGACCATCTATCTCTCCACCCTCCACCACATGATCGCAAAAGCCCGCTCTTCACAGGCCTTGACGATACCGCCCTCGGCCCTCCCTTCGAAATATCGACGAATCTTCTCCTTTTGGGGGTCTGTGAGCTCTGTGAACATCTGAAAATATTCTTCGTAGCGCTCGATGAGGGCGGCAAGGGGCTCCTCGTAACGAATCTTTTTTTCGACGAAACGGACCTCTGGCCTGAATCCGCACGAATAGAGGTAATTGAAGGGATAGAGGATGTGAAAACTGGAGGAGCGAAAGGGTTCCCCAAAGATCAACTCCCAGAGGCGATTTCTTTCGCGGAAATGCCTATCGTCCGAGGCCGTGACGAGGCAGCAATAGGATCGGGAGGCTCGGTTCATCTGGAGGAGGCTTTCTGCGCTTCGAATCGCTTGAGAAAAGGAGGCGAAAACCAGATCGAACTCCTTGGAAAAATCGCACGCCTCCCAACGCTTACAAAGGCAAGTGATATTGGTCACCCCCTCCTCCTCTGCCCTCATCCGCAACGCATCGAGCATCTTTTCGGCCGCATCGAGGGCCACCACATGACGAACCCTTCTGGAAAGGGGAAGGGTAAACGTCCCTGGGCCGCTACCAATGTCCAGGACAAGGCTCTTCTCTGAAACCACTTCCTCCCGAAGAAGCATCCGGACGGTTTCCTCAATCCATTGGGATTCGAACCCAACTCGGACCAGATAGTCTTTGCTGATCCGATTCCAGAACATCGTCCACCTTTCGGGAGAAATCTCTCGCTTGGCCAGGGATGAATTCTGAGCGGCCCTGGCCCATCCCTCAGACCAAAAACGGGGGTCGAGGGGATCGAACGAGCAGGGGAAGGCTTCGGGGATGGCTTTCTCCATGGGGAGGGTCTCTTTTACCGACCGTCTCGAACCCGTTTCACCTTCATGAGGTCAGGCCTGAAAAAGGCATCTATCTCAAGGCCATCGATCGATTCTCGATGGGCATAAAAGGCCACGTCGTGGTAGAGGGGCAGGAGGAGGTAATTCTCGGCCACCCACCTCTGAAGTTGCCGGTACATCTTCTTTCGCTCGTCCCGATGGGTCTCGTGTCTGGCCCTTGAAAGGAGCTCAGCGACCTTCTTCAACTCCTTTCCAAAGGCCCAGGGGCTTACGTTTCCCATCCAGGTAAAAAAGATGTCCGGGTCTCCGGTCATGAGCGTAAAGGGATGGAGGGCGAGGTCGAAATCGCCTCTCTTCAGGGACTCTTTAAAAAGACCTGCCTCCTCGATCCGGATCTTTGGCTTAAGTCCCCCTCGAAGCAAAGAAGCATGGATCGCCTCGGCGAGGTCCTTATAGGGCCACCGTTGAAGGGCACCCGCGTGAAGAAGAATGATCAGCTCCCCCGAGTACTGGGGGCTTGGACGGGATTCGACCGGGGGGATGAGCGGGAAGGCCTTCTCGTGCCATTCTTCGGCTAAAGGGGTGAAGAGAGACTCAGAGACAACCCCCGCCTCTCCCACGATCGATCGAACGAGCCGTTCACGGTCCAAGGTGGAAACAAGCCATTTCCGGAGGGAGACCATTTGAAAGGGAGGACGCTCAGCATTAAAGAGGAGGTAGTGGGTGGTGGCCACCGTTCTTTTTTTCAAGCGGACCTGTTTCGAACTTTTGATCTCCGGAAGTTGACCTGGAAGGATGCCTCCCACATCGACGATGGCATCGACCTCTCCCCTCTTGAGGGCATTCAGTCGGGTCGCGGCATCGGGGATGAACCAGAATTCGACGGTATCGAAGGGCGGCCTCCCCTGCCAGTAGGTCGAATGGGCCTTGAGCCGGATCACCCCGTCTCTGTTCGTCTCGAACCGGTAGGGACCGGTTCCAGTAAATTTAACAAATTGGCCCTTCGAATCAAAAGAATTGGGCCCAAAGATGGCGCTCCCGAAGTAGTTGATGGTGGCGGGGAAATTGGGGTAGGGTTTGTCGAGAAGAAAGACCACCCCTCTCTCCCCAATCCCATCGACGGCTCTGAGGTCCCGGTAAAGACCATGAGGATCGTACTTGGGATGATCCCGGTAACGGAGGATATTCTCGATGACCGCCTCTTTGGTCAGAGAGGTTCCGTCATGAAAAGAGACGTTATCCTTGAGGCGAAAGACCCATCTCTTCCCCCCGTTTTCCTTGACCCAGGAGTCGGCCAGCCACTCCTTGGCCTGTAGCCTCTCGTCCAAGTAAGTCAAGGCCTCCCAGGCATTGAGGCTGCCGTGGACGTAGCTTCTCGAATCGGGCCCATCGTAAAGGTCCCTCCCCACCCCGATCCTGAGGACGGAAAGAAGCTCTTGAGAGGTCTGCTTTCCCGAACTACAACCGACGAGGGTTCCGACAAGAGACGCAACCCACCCGCACCAAAAGAGAAGGGTATGGAGGTGCACACGGCCTCCCTCTTGATTCCTTTTTTAACATTTTACCGAAGAGTCGGGCGTTGTACCAGCCTTAGGAAATCCCGACCCTTCCCCCCTTAGAAGAGATACCGGTATCCCAGATTGAACTGGATGCTCCTTCCGGGGCTCATGTAGATGAACTCGGTTTCATACTTTTTGTCGAAGAGATTGTCCACGCTGAGGGAGGGGGTCAATATCCCTTTTCCGAGCTTGAAATCCCTCCATAGCTTTAAATCGACCGTGGCATAGGGTCTCATGTGGTAGTATTTAAGGTGCTGTACCTCATTGTCGTAATACCGGTCGTCTGAGTAGCGAATCCCAATCCTTCCACTCAGTAGATCGGGATTCTTGTAGGTGAGGACGAAGCTTCCATGATAATCTGGGCAATTGGCCAGTTGATTATATTCTGCCCGGGGGTCGTCAAAAATCCTCGTCCGGTTAACCGTGAAGCTCAGGGAAGCATCCAGATGTTCGGTTAGATGGACCTTGAGTTGAGTTTCGACCCCATAAATTTTCAGCCGACCGAGATTGTAGGCCTTGATCAAGGTGTAGCCAGGCATCGAAAAGTAATGATAAGAGATAAGATCTTTGATCCTTCCGTAATAAGGGGTGAGGGAGAGGGAAGTTTTCCATGCCTTCAATTCGATGTCCGCCCCTCCATCCACCATCCAGGTCTTCTCCGGTTTCAAATCGGGATTGGCTTCTCTTCGGGTACCCCCTGTGGGGATGTTGACAAACCTTGCAACCGTCAACCCCGGGAAAAATCCTGTCCCGAATGACGAACGGAGTGAAATGGCATCGCTGATCTTAAATCTCACCCCGCCCCTATAGCTTAAATTATCGAAATCCATGGAAGGTGGGTTCTGAGGCCGTGAGGCCAAGTCAAAGATATCGTGATACTTCCAACGGTCAAAACGCAACCCTGCGGTGATATTTAACCTTTCTGAAAAGAGGAAGCTCTGGTGTTGAAAATAAAGAGAGGTATGGTCCGTTTTGTACCTGGATTCTGCCGAAGGGACATAAGTGAAGGCATGCTTCGTTCGCCGAAACTCCACCTCTTTGAGGAAGGAACCTCCGAGCGTTGTAATATGGTTCTTAAATGGAAAAAGATCTATTTGGAGCTCGAGGGGATATCGATCGACTTCCCATTCGGATTTGGTGCTTGGCCGGGGATCGAAACGTTGGAATCTTCCCGCCGCATAGACCACCGTGTCTTCCTCGCCCGGTCGGTTATGAAGTTGATATCCTGCCGTTCCTGTTACTTTCATGATTTCTCCGACGGGGAGATAAAACCGCAACGTTCCGGCCCCCTCTTCCCCATGGTCGTTCAATATCCGATTTGGCCTTCCGTCTCCGAGCCACATGTCCTGATGATGGTACCCGAGCCAAATCCCGGCCCCACTTTCGTTCTCCCACCCGATTTTGGATGCATAGAAATGGTAACGGTACTTATCCCTTTGGAGGGAGACGCTCCGCATCCATCCTGTTTGGCCCCCTTGATGGAGGTACCAGGCGACTTCATAGGGAACCATCCGGTAGCCATCGGAATAATCTCCCGAATAGGAGGCATAATAATGAAATTTTCCGATCTTGGTGGCCACTTGGTTTCCCAATTCCAAATGAGGTCGGTAGGTGTCTCGAGAACCTCTCCCTATGTCCAGCTTAATTCCTGTATCTTTTTTCCCCTTTTTGGTGATGATGTTTACAACCCCTCCCATCGCGTTGGGCCCATAGAGGGCGGAAGAGGGCCCGAGGAGCACCTCAATCTTTTCGATGTCGTTCGGATGGATGCAGGTGGAGACGAAGGCCGGAATCGGAACGCTATCGACCATATAGACGGTTCTGAAGAGGAAGTGCCCCGCCCCTCTCAAGATGATCCAGGGAGGACCCCAGGGATAATACTGCCCCACGTGGACCCCCGGAAGATCCCGGATGAGTTCTCCGAAATTGGAGATATAATAATTGGGCTGGCTCTGGATCTCTTTTGGTGTCACCACGTGAACCGTAAAGGGAACGTCCGAAAGGGCCGATTCCGTTTTCGTTGCGGTGACGACGATCTCTTCGATTTCAGCCGCCCTCTTCTCTTCTTTCTTTTCCTCTCCCCATGCCAACCACGATCCCATAATCCATACGATCACCCCGAAGATGGCCAACTCCAATCTTCTCATCCCACACCTCCTGATTTGATCTCCTCCGTCATAGGAGGAGAGGCTTTTAGGGTTTCGTTTTTTTCAACGTGATCTCTTTTTATCTCCTTCAGGAGAGATCCGTCCTTTTCGGCTTCCGTGTCTTTTTGTCCAAA
>JAOAHX010000016.1 GCA_026415035.1 Thermodesulfobacteriota bacterium
TGTGTTAGCAAAGCGATTATGTCCCCTGTAATTGCCAAGCTAAAATGTCCCCTATGAAAGGGGAAAAGATACTCATGAGTCAGAGGCAGTTGTCGAGGTGGCAGATTATGGGTTTGGTGGAGGAAGGCAAGATCACCTTGAAGGAGGCGAGAGAGAAGATAGGTGTGTCCTACCGGCAGGCCAAACGAATTCGAAGGGCGCTTCGAGTCAAGGGAGTCAAAGGGATGATCCATGGAAACACGGGGCGCATTCCATGGAATGTTACGGCGGATTCTGTCCGTCAGAGAGTGCTTGAGCTTTCCAAACAGCTCTACGGGGATTTTAATGACATGCATTTTACGGAGAAGCTTTCTGAGGAGCATCGGATTGAGCTGAGTCGAGAGACGGTGAGGAAGTTAAGGCGTCGGGCGGGGATCGGGCCCAAGCGGAGGCGCAGAGTGCCGGGGCACCGCAAGCGTCGGGAGCGAAAGGCGCAGGAGGGGGCGATGGTGCTTTGGGACGGGTCTCCCCATCCCTGGTTAGGTTCAGAGCAGCCTGCGTGTTGTTTGATGGCGGCCATGGATGATGCGACCGGCAAACTGCTGGCGGCGCGGTTTTTTCCTTTTGAAGGTTCCTCGGGATATTTATGGCTTCTTCGAGAGGTGGTGAAACGCTACGGGATTCCTTTGGTGATGTATCATGATCGTCATGGGTCCCTTCATCGAAACGACTCTCATTGGAGCTTGGAGGAGCAACTGGCTGGCCGTCAGGAGCCGACCCAGGTGGGCTTGGCGCTTGAGGCCTTGGGGATTGCTTCGATCGCAGCCCTCTCCCCGCAGGCTAAAGGACGAATTGAAAGGCTCTTTGGGACCTTGCAGGATCGCCTCATAGCTGAACTGGGCCTCCAAGGGATCCAGAGCTTGGAGGCAGCCAATGACTTTCTCAAAACCTTTATCCCCCGGTTTAATCGTCGCTTTGCCCTCCCTGCCCGAGACTCTGAGAAAGCCTGGCGCAAGGTGCCTAAAGAGCTTGATCTGGACCGATGGATTAGCTTCCGGTACCGCTCGGTCGTAGGCAATGACAACTGTGTTCGCATTGGAGGTTTGATCCTGGATCTGCCTCCCGGTCCCCACCGACGCTCCTATGCCAAGGCTCAAGTTGAAGTCAGACAACTCCTCAATGGGGCCTGGAGGGTCTATTACCACGACCAACTCATCGGCACACACCCTTCAACCGAGCTTCGAGAACCGGTTCGAGCCCTCAAACACAGTCGGCGCATCAAGGGAGCTTCTCCGGATCAATGGGTTTACTGGGCCTCTGCTCCGTCGGAGCAAGGGACTTGAGTACAGGATCCATGAATCAGCCTTTTGGTTTCTGGAGGGGATATATCAACCTATGGACAACAAGACAATCGTCGTTTCCGGTGCATCCTGGCGATTCGTTGAACCTTGGATTTCATAACAAACGTTCAAAGATCATTTGTTCTCTGTAAAACCTATCCATTTGAAAAAGATTCAAGGGGACATTTTCGCTTTGCAGTTAAGGGGACATATTGCCTTTGCTTAAACAGAAAATCGATGCCCTGGAGGTTCAAACCCGATGGCTCCAAACCCTGATGGGAGCAAAAAGAGAAGAAATCGCCAGCAGATGGCTTCCCTCCTCGACGGCCTTCCCACACACCTCCCTTCCCTCACCCTGGCAAGCCAGATCACCCAGCGGGTCTCGGAGGTGGGTTTCGACTGGCCCAACCTAAGAGGCCTGATCGCCAAATTGGACGAGGAGATGGAGGAATTGAAAAAGGCCATCGCTTCAAGCGACAGGGAGGATATCCAGGAGGAGATCGGCGATCTCTTCTTTGTGCTGGTCAACCTGGCGAGATGGGTTGGGATCGACCCGGAGAGGGCCTTAAAAGGAACGATCAGAAAGTTCGTCTCGAGGTTCAAGTATATCGAGAGGTCGGTCAAGAAAGCGGGGAAGTCTCTCGTCGAATCCGACCTCCTCGAGATGGAGGAACTCTGGCAGGAGGCCAAAGGCCGGCGTTTCGATCGGAAGCGGCCTTGATCCGAAGGGGCGGAGGCTTTCGAAACCCTTCGAGGCCTTGGAGAGGAGGGGGCTCAAATCACGAATTCGGCGATGTTGATATGGTAGTCGTTGGGATCGAGGGTCTTGATGATCGTCCATTTAAACTGCCCGGTTTTCTCATCCCTTTCGGCGAGGTCGATCACCTTTCCCTTCCGATACGCTCCATCCTGATAGTAGAGGAGGTTGACCTTGGGCCGATCGATCAGCTCGGGGTCTTCCTGAGCCTTGACGACGATGCCCATCTCGTTCGTATCGAGCAGGACGAGCGTCCCTAAAGGGAAGAGGCCCATCAGGTTGACGAAGACCTTGACCAAAATGGGATCGAACTCCTTCCCCCTTCGCTCCATCATCAAGCCCAAGATCTTCTCCGAGACATAGGGGAACCGGTTATAGACCCTCGGCCTGCCCAGGGCATCGAAGAAGTCGGCCAGGGTGATGATCCGGCCGAAGAGGCTCACCCTCTTTTTCTCCGTCAACTTGGGATATCCGTTCAAATCGTACCGGAGATGGTGTTCGAAGGCCCCGCTCAACATCCGGGTGAAGAGGTCGCCCCACTCCTTCATCGCCATCACGATCTCGGCCCCCACGACCGGGTGGGTCCGGATCGTCTCCCATTCCTCAGGGGTGAGCTTCCCTTCTTTGTTGAGGATCTCTTTCGGGATCCGTGTCTTTCCGATGTCGTGGAAAAGACCTGCCATGCCGAGGTGGGAGAGATGCTTCTTGGGGAGGCCCAATCTCTGGCCGAGCGCGATCGCATAGAGGGCGACGTTGACCGAATGGTTGAAGGTGTACTCGTCATAATTTTTGATGTTGGCCAGGCCCAACAGGGTAGACTCGTCCTGGAGCATGATGTTGACGGCATTCTGCATCAGGCGCTTGGCCTTGCGGAGGTTGACCACCCTCTGGTTCTTGATGCCCTCCATCACCTCTTTGACCAGATGGACCGATTTGAAGTAGACCTCCCGGGATCGCCGTTTCTGGTCTTCGGAATCGATGTAGATCTCCTCATCTCTGAACCATTCCAATTTCTCCACGTGGATATGGCCGAACCCCCAATGCTGCAACTGTCTTCTCACATAGAGGTAGTTGCCCTCGTTCTGCTCCTCCAATCCCGACAGGAGGTAGGCGAAATCCCCGAGCTCCTCCTTTTTGACCGTTCCGTCGAAGCTGATCTCACCGATCCACCGCTTCCTCAGGGTGTTCATAAACTCCCTGAAAATGGGGTAGAGGTGGGCCTTCATCTGGACCTTGGCGTGGTTGAAGAAACAGTTCTCCCTGACAATTTTGAAGGAAAGGTATCCTTCGGACTGGATCACGGAGTTGATCAGGGGAAGGCAATCCTGGAGGTACTGCTCCATCACCAAATTGTTCCGCTCGTAGATGGCCGTCCCCTTCAGAACGCGGAAAAACCGGACGACAAAATCCGTCGCCCTCTGGGTGGGAAGGTCCTCCTGACTCGTGAAGATCTTTTCGGACATCAAGCCGTCTGCTCCTTCGAGGAGAGCTTCCTCAGGGCCTGCTGGCAGGCTGTCCGGATCGCCTCCTCTTTCGAATGCATCCCCCTCTCAAGGACGGCCTTCGCCTCGGGCGTCCCGATCATGGCCAGGGTGTTGGCCACGCCGAGGCGGATCTCGTCCTTGAGCCCAAGCCCAAAAAGGCTTTTCCGCTCCAGCATCTGCTGAAGGACCGGAATCGCCTCATTGGAACCTACCAACCCGACCGCATCCAGGAAGGCCTTGATCTCGGCGGAATCCCTCTTCTGAAAATCTTTGGACTGGACGACTTCGAGGAGGGCTGCAAGGCCGACGTTTTTCCCCATCTTTCCGAGATTGAGGGCGGCCATGGCCCGGATTCGGGCATCCTTGTCCGTGAGGGCCTTGATCAAAAGGGAGACCGCCTTGGGGCCCCCGATCAGCCCCAGAGCCTGAACGGCCTCCCTGCGGACCCGGACGTCTTCGTGATTGAAGGCCTTCTGGACATGGAGCAGCCCCTTCTCCTTCCCGATCCGACCCAGGATGTAGGTGATATTCCGGACGAGATACCACCGTCGATCCTCGATGAAGGGCGCAAAGAGCTCGATCGCATTCTTTCCGATCTCGGAGAGGGCATCGCAGACCATTCGCCGGGCCTTCGAATTCTTCAGCCTCCCCAGGAGGTGGATGAGGGGTTTGATCGCATTCTGCTGAAGGAGGGCAAGGTATTCGCTCACCTCTTCCAAACGGAGGGGGACTTCCTTTTCGAGGAGATTTCCGATCCGCTCGATCCTTTCCTCGTCCCCGGCCTTCTCGAGGAATTGGTGGAGGATCTCCACCTGCCAATCCTTCAGCCCGTAGCTCTTCACCATGTGGTAGAGGCGCCTCAAGAGTTCACTCGCCCGGTTAAATTCCCCGAGGGTGATCAGGCCGTCCAAATTCTTCATTAAGAGATGGGCGGCCTGCTGATAGGGTCCCCTGTCCTGCTCGAGGTTCAAGATCTCGAAAAGGATGTCTGCCCCCTCAAAGACAAAGGCCGGATCGAGCTCCTGGGTCACCTCGCCTTGCAGCCTCTCGATCTCCTCCGGGGTGAGCTGATAGACGACCCGATCTTTTAAGGAAAGCGCGCTGGCGCTCTTGGCCAAAAGCCTCTCCAGATCCTGCCCCTCTTCGTCCAGCAGGTCGACCTGGACATTGTAGGCCAGGGGTTTAAAGACGAGCCCCCTTCGCAGTTGTTCCCCGTTTTCGGGAATCAGGATGGGCGTCTCCTCA
Source organism: Thermodesulfobacteriota bacterium (assembly GCA_026415035.1). Lineage (NCBI taxonomy): Bacteria > Pseudomonadati > Thermodesulfobacteriota > Thermodesulfobacteriota bacterium. The sequence goes on from JAOAHX010000016.1 coordinate 4,806, forward strand.
AGAAATTCGTCGGTGGCTAAGTAGCTGATGTGAGGGAAATCCCGCTCCCACAGGAGGGTGACCAGATCGTCCTCCATCTCGTTGATCTGATCGCTGGTCCGGATCACCTCCAGCAACCCTTCGATCTCCCATTCCTCGAGCCCTTTCATGAATCTCAGCTCTCTCAACCCATCTTTATAGAAGAGAAAGGCAAAGCTCGATTTGGGATCCCGGTTCTCGTAAAGCACTCTCTCTTTGAAGAGGAGTGAATACTCATCGATTTGGAGGACGAAGGTAGGATAGCGGCCTAAAAAATGCTGGAATTTTTTCGAGAGCTGCTCTTTGAATCCTTTGATCGTAGGGTTGTCGGGCGGGTAAAACCGGATGGCCTTGAAGGTCTTGAGGAAGAAGCTCACTAGGTCTCTGGCCAAAAGGAGCTCTTCGTCTGCCTCGATCCCTTCGGTCGCCACCCACTCCTCGGCCAGATCGGTCGGTTTCTTTTCCGGACGAATCTCCTCGGGCATAGCCATTTCATCCCGTCAAGTCTGTTAATTTTTATTGTTTTATCCCTCAATTGTCAATACTTTTTTGAAAAGGGCAGGCTCTCTCCTTGAGAGAAGGCTGCCCTTGAACCCTTCGAAGGGTCGTGATAAAAAAAGACCATGGCCCATTCGATCGAGCATCGCGAAAAAGGGTGCCTCTACGTCGTCTCCACGCCCATCGGCCATCTCGAGGACATCACCCTCAGGGCCCTCAGGGTTTTGAAAGAGGTCGATCTCATCGCCGCCGAGGATACCCGGAGGACCCTTCAGCTTCTCAACCACTATGGCATCCGAACCCCCCTCACCAGCTACTTCGAAGGAAACGAGATGAAAAAGCGGGCTCTCATCCTCGAAAGGCTGAACCGGGGAGAGCGGGTGGCCCTGGTCTCGGATGCGGGGACTCCGGGCATTTCCGACCCGGGCTACCGCCTCATCCGGCTGGCGGTAGACCACGCGATCCCGGTCGTCGCCGTGCCCGGGCCCTCCGCCCTGATCGCTGCCCTCAGCATCTCGGGCCTTCCCACCGATGCCTTCCTTTTCAAAGGCTTCCTTCCCCACCGACCCACGAGGAGGAGAAATGTTTTGAAAGAGCTGGAGGAGACGAGGGAGACCCTCATCTTTTACGAATCACCCCATCGTCTGGCCGAGACCCTGAAGGATATCTTCGAGGTCCTCGGCGACCGGGAGATCGTCCTGGCCCGGGAATTGACCAAACTGTTCGAGGAGGTCTTGAGGGGCAAGGTGAGCGAGATCAGGCAACGGCTTGCCGAAAAGAAGGTGAAGGGAGAGGTCACCCTCGTCGTCTCCGGCAAGGTCCGACGCAGTCCTCCCAAGAAACGGCCTTCAATGCCAGAACGGCCGGGTGAAGATCATGAGGACGGTGAAGATCTCCAGCCGTCCGACGAGCATTAAAAAGGAGAGGATCCACTTCCCCAGGGCCGGCAGGTGGGCATAATTGTCCACCGGGCCGACTCCCCCTATGCCAGGCCCGACATTGCCAAGGGTGGCGGTGACGGCCCCGACCGAGGTCTCGATGTCCAGGCCCAGGCTCGTCATCGCCATCACCCCTAAGAAGAAGATCAAGAGATAGAGGCCGATGAACCCTGTGATGTTCGCCACCAGCCGTTCCGGAACGGCCCTGCCTCCCATTCTGACCGGAAAGATGCCGTGAGGTTGAAAGAGCTTTTTCAATTCGGACCCCATGAACTTAAAGGCCACCAGCATCCTCACGTTCTTGATCCCTCCCCCGGTCGAACTGGTGCATCCTCCGAAGAACATCAGGGCGAGGAGGATGATCTGGGTCACATAGGGCCACTGCTCGTAATCCTGGGTGACAAAGCCCGTGGTCGTCACGATGGAGACGGTATGAAAGAGGGTGCTACGGAAGGCCTCTTCGGTGAGGGCCTCTCCCCCGAACAGCCGGGCGAGGAGAATCAATCCCGTAGCAACCCCGGTGAGGCCCAGAAAGAATCGAAACTCCGGGTTCGACCAATAAAGATGGACCTTCCCCCGCAGGGCCCAGTAGTGCAGCGAGAAATTGATCCCGGCGATCAGCATGAAGAGGGTGATCACATACTGGACGAAGGGGGAGGGAAAGGCGGCAATGCTCAAATTGGTGGGAGCGAACCCGCCGGTGGCCAACGTGCCGAAGGTGATACAGACCGAATCGAAGAGCGAGAGGCCACCCAACCACAAGAGGAGGATTTCGGCCAGGGTGAAGAGGAGATAGACCCCCCAGAGGATCTTGGCGGTCTCGCTGATGCGTGGGGAGATCTTCTCCTTGGTCGGCCCCGGGACCTCGGCCTTGAAGAGCTGGACGCCCCCGACCCCCAAAAACGGGAGGACCGCCACTGCCAGGGCGATGACGCCCATGCCTCCCAACCACTGCGTCATATTCCTCCATGCCAGCAGGCTCTTGGGGAGGGCTTCGATATCGGTGAGGATGCTCGCGCCGGTGGTGGTGAATCCCGACATCGTCTCGAAAAAGGCATCGGTCAGGTCGGGGATCGCGCCGGAGGTCATGAAGGGCACGGCGCCCAAGAAGGAGAAGGTCACCCAGGTGAGGGAGACGGTCAAGAAGGCCTCCCGGATCTGGAGCTCTGGCGCTTTTCGGGTAAGATAGCGCAGCAGGAGGCTCAGAAGGCCGACGGTGACCATCTGGAGGAGGTAATGATCGAAGAGCCCGTCACGATAATAGAGGGAAACGAGCAGGGGGAGGACGAGAAACCCACAGAGGAGCAACCAGAGCGAGGAAAGGGTGTAGAGGATCGAAGAAATTTTCAAGACCGTCTCCTCGGTCAGCCAAAGGCCACGGAGGGCATCGCAGCTTAGGACCCCTTCCAGCCGGCCCCCTCGGGCGATAGGACCGGTTTGGTCTTCTATGCAAATTTCTTTTCAATGGCGGGGATCGCCTTTGGCAAGGCAAAGACGATCACCTTGTCTCCGGTCTCGAGGGCGCTCTTGCCGTGGGGGATGATGACCTCATCCCGCCGGATGATCGCGGCGATCAGGGACCCTTGGGGCAACCCGAGGTCTTTGAGCGGCCTGCCCGTGATCTTGTTCGACTTCATCACCTCAAATTCGATCGCCTCCGCTTCGATCCCGTGAAACGTGGCGGCCGAGAGGATGGCCCCTCGACGGACGAAACGGAGTATGGCCGAGGCCGTCGAAAGGCGGACGTTGACGGTGGAGTCGATCCCGATGACCGGCAGGATCGGAAGATAGGTCGGTTTATTGACCAGGGCGATGGTCTTCTGGACCCCGAGATGCTTGGCCAACAGGCAGGAGAGGATGTTGTCCTCGTCATCGCCGGTGACGGCGATAAAGGCGTCCATGTTGAGGAGCCCTTCCCGGGCGAGGGTATCGATCTCGGTCCCATCGGCCTGGTAGACGGTGGTGCGTCTGAGCTGGGAGGCGATCTTCATCGATTTCTCTTTGTTCGATTCGACCAGGATCACCTCGACCCTCTCCTCCAGTTTGCCCGCCAGCCCCCTTCCGATCTTTCCGCCTCCCAGGATCATGATCCTCTCCAGCCTCTGGTCGGCCTTGCCCGCCAGGGAGAGGACAAGGGGGAGGCTTTCCCGCTTGGTCACCACGAAGATCTGATCGTTCTTGCTGAGATAGTCTTCTCCGGTGGGGATGATCGTCCGCTCGCCCTTCAGCATGGCCACCACCCGGAGATTTCGACGCTCCTCCTCCCGGCCGATCTCCTTCAGGGGCTTGTTCAGGTGCGGGCACTGCGCATCGAGCTTCAACCCGACCACCACGATCTTCCCGTTCTCGAATTCGATCACCTCGGAGGCGGAGGCGCGCATGAGGAGGCGGATGATCTCCTCGATCACCTCCTCTTCGGGGTGGATGAAGAGGTCGACCCCGAGGTCCTGGGGTTTCAGGATGGAAGAGGCCTCATAATAGTCTGGGTTTCTGACCCTGGCGATTTTCTTCTTCACCCCCATCTTCGAGGCGATCAGGCAGGCGATCAAATTGATCTCGTCCACCCCCGAGGCCGCGATCAGCATATCGACCGATTCCAGGCCCGCCTCTTTCAAGACCTTCATGCTCGAGGCATCGCCCTCGATCACCGAGACGTCGAGCATCTCCTGGGCGTGGGCGCATTTCTCCGGGTCGTTGTCGATCAGGACGAGATCGTGTTTTTCGAGCGAGAGCCTCTGGGCCAGGTAGAACCCAACCTCGCCGGCCCCGATGATGGCGATCTTCATCGATCCTTCTTCCTGCCCCCTGCCTTCACCGAATCTTTTTGATGTCCTCCTCCCGGCCGAGGACGACGAGGATGTCGCTGTCCTTGATCACGAAATCGGCGCTGGGGATCAACCGGATTCGGTCGGGCAGCACCTCCCTCACCGCGATCACCTCGATGTGATACCGGCTCCGGAGATGGAGCTCCCCGATGGCCTTCCCAAAAAAACTGGGAGGGGGGACCACTTCGCTGATGGTGTAATCTTCGGAAAGGGGGATATAATCGAGGACGTTGGGCGAAATCAGGCTTCGGGCGATCTTGGCGGCCATCTCCTTTTCTGGGATGAGGACCTCTGTGGCCCCAACCTTCTCGAGAACCTTCTTGTGATCTTCGTCGGGGGCCTTCACGATGATCCGCTTGACTCTCATCTCCCGGAGGTGAAGGGTGAGGAGGGTGGCGGCCGCCAGATCCTCACCGAAGGAGATGATGACCACGTCATCCTCCTGGAGGCCGATCGAATCCATCACCTCTTTGTCCGTTCCGTCCGCCAAGATCGCCTTGGTGGAATAGTCCTTGATCTTCTGGAGGACGTCACGGTCTTTGTCGATGGCGATCACTTCGAAGCCATTCTCAAAAAGATCTTTGGCAATATTGAAGCCGAAGATCCCCAAGCCGATCACCACCGCTCGTCTCATCCGATCTCTCCCGATCCAGAAATCTCGACCCCATGGGTCAATCCCCTCCCCGCTCTCTCATCCTCACCCCACCATCACCCCTTCCTCGGCATAGACCAGGCTCCTCTTTCGACCGGACCTCGAAAGGGAATAGGCCAGGGTGAGAGGCCCCACCCTCCCGGCGAACATCATTAGAATGATCGCACATTTTTGGAGGTCGTTCAACTGCGGGGTCACCCCCATGGACAATCCGACCGTCCCGAAGGCCGAGACCACCTCGAAGAGATACTCCACGAAGAGTCGCCGGCTTTCGAGGGGGGCGAGGTCCTGTCCCCCGACCATCAAGAGAAAAGAGGTGACGAGGGAGATGGAGAAGGCCGAGGCGAAGATGATGGAGAGGGTGCGGCTGACCACCTCCTTGGGAATCGTCCGGGAAAAGAGGTTCACCTCCTCATTGCCCCGGAACCGGTTCCATATCATCAGGACGAGGAGGGCCGCGCTCGTCGTCTTGATGCCCCCTCCGGTCGATCCTGGAGAGGCCCCGATGAACATCAGAACGATCAGGAGGAGGAGGGTGGCATTCTTCAAGCCACTGATATCGACCGTGTTAAACCCGCAGGTCCTCGGCGTCACCGACTGAAAAATGGAGGCCAGGAGTTGATTCAGGGGAGGCACCTCCCGGAGGACCCCCGTCCTTTCGAAGAGGTAGAAGAGGAGGGCTCCTAGGGTGATGAGGAGGGCCGTGGTCAGCAGGACCACCTTCGTGTGGAGGGAGAACCTCTTTTGATGGCCTCTCCCTCTCAAATAAATCTCATATTGCACAATGAACCCGATCCCTCCTGCAACCAACAGGCCGATCACCGCAACATTGACCAGCGGATCGCCCTGGTAACGCACCAGGCTGTCGGGAAAGAGAGAAAACCCGCAGTTGTTGAAGGCGGAAATGGCATGGTAGGCCGCCAAATAGAGGGCCCTCCAGGCCGGGAACTCTTGGGAAAATCGAACGAAGAGGACGAGGGTCCCCGCCGATTCGAAGAGCAAGGTCGAAACCAAGATCGCTCTCAGGATGAGGAGGAGGTCCCCCCGTCGGGGTTGAAGATAGGTGGAAAGGATGATCTCCCTTCCTTTGAAGGAGATGCCCCGCCCCATGAGGACGAAGAAGATGGTGGAGAAGGTGATGATGCCCAACCCTCCGATTTGAAACAGAAGGATCGTGACGACCTGTCCGAACAGGGAGAGGTCCCTTCCGTTATCGATGACCACCAGGCCGGTGACGCAGACCGCGGAGGCCGAGGTGAAGAGGGCATCGATGAGGCGAAGCTGGCCGTGGGCCGAGGCGATGGGAAGGGAGAGGAGGGCCGTGCCCACTAGAATGACGCCGGCAAAACTGAGAATGAAGATCCTCGAAGGGGTAAGGGTTCTCGATAAAAAGGGCTTGATCTGGACCGAGACACTCATGAAGAAACCTTTGACGATCGGACTTCGATCCAATTTACTCAATCTTTTTAGGCCTGTCAACCTCGCCGAACTCTCTCTTGACTATTTCAGACGCACCTTTTATGATCTGTCCGATTTTTAACAAGTAAGGGTAACGCCTCTCTGATCATCGGGTTGAATCGGAGAGGTCAGAGGGATCTCCAATCCCTACCCAACGGATGGGAAAGACCGATTCCAAACCCCGGATAAGGGAGCGGGAGATTGACGATGCTGGATCTCTTATTAGCCTTCTCCCTCCTCATCCTCATCTCCATCACCTTGAGCCTCTACCGTGGAGCCGTTGGCCCGGGCGTTTTTAATCGAGTGGCCGCGGTCAACGTCATCGGAACCAAGACCGTCGCCCTCCTGTTGGTCTTCGGATACCTCTTTGAAAGGCCCCTCTTCTTTGATATCGCCCTCCTCTACGCCATGTTGAATTTCATCGGGGTCTTGGTCATCGCCAAGTATCTCGAGAGAGGTGACCTATGGTCATAGCCCATCTCTTGGTGGTCCCCTTTTTAGCGGGGGGCGTCTTCTTCTTGTTGGTGGGAGCCATCGGGCTGTTGAGGCTGCCCGATTTTTACACCCGCCTCCATGCCACAGGAAAGTGCGATACCCTGGGCGTCGGGCTCATCGTCCTGGGCCTCCTCATCTACCACCTCTTTCACTATCCCCAATATCCCCTCGTGCCGTTACGACTCGTCTTTCTGATCTTTTTCATCTTCGTCGCCAATCCCACGGCCACCCACGCCCTCATACGCGCAGCCTATCGGACCGGTTTGAAACCCTGGAAGGTCGGAGAGGAGAGGCGATGAAACGGCCGAAGAAGAGAGAGGGATTTCTCCTCACCTTCCTTGTGATGTTCTTCTTCTGGGTCATCCTGTCCGGCCTCTTTGGCGCCTTTCACCTCATCGCCGGGCTTTTCAGCAGCGCCCTCGTGGCCTTGCTCTCCCATGACCTCCTGGTGCAGGGAAAGGCCGAAAAGCTCCTGACGAAGTCTTGGAGGCTCATTCGTTACATCCCGTGGGAACTTTGGCAGATCGTCCTGGCCAATTTCGACGTCGCCTATCGGGTGCTCCACCCCAAGTTGCCCATCGATCCCCGGATCTTCGAATTCGAAACCGACCTGAGAGGGGACTGGGCCCTGACCACCCTGGCCAACTCGATCACCTTAACCCCTGGGACCATCACCATCCAGGTGGAACCAGAGAGGGGAAGGTTTTTGGTCCACGGGATCTCCAAAGAGGCGGAAGAGGCCCTCACCCTCGAGCAGACGATGCAGAGAAAGGTGGGTCACGTCTTCATGGAACCTTCGATCAAAAAGGGGGACAGGGGATGACGATCTGGATCGACATTCTTCTCCTCTCCTTCGTCGTCGTCGTGGCGGTGGCGGCAGTGGTCATCAAGGACCTCTTGAGCGCCGTCATCCTGCTGGGCGCCTACAGTTTTCTCATGGCCCTGCTCTGGGTGGAGATGCATTCGGTCGATGTGGGCTTCATGGAGGCGACCGTGGGCGCAGGGGTGACCACCGCCTTTATGATCGCCGCCCTGAGCCGAACGACGAGGTGGGAAAAATAATGAAATGGTTTAAGGCCACGGCCCTCGCCCTTCTCATCCTCCTCGGCCTCCTCTTCCTCTATGTGGTCGAGGACCTTCCGGAGTTCGGTGACCCCGGATCCCCTGCGATCCGGGCGGTGAAGCTTTTCGATCTCCCTCTCCTCTCTTTCGATACGGCCTTGGATCAAGGGAAGCCCCCCGAGGCGCTCCTCGACGCCCTGAGGCAGAGGGGATTTCCCCTTCCGGTCCGGATCGAAAAGGTGAGAGAAGGGGCGGCTGAGTGGATCGGTTACATTCCCAAGGAAGAGATCTATTACGACAAGGAAGAGAAGTACTACTGGATCGTCAAAGAGGGCCAGGAGCTCCGGATCTTCCGATATGCCTTTGTCGTCCGTTGGTTCGAAAAAGGCCTCAAGGAGACGGAGGTCCCCAATATGGTCACCCACGGATTGGCCGATTACAGGGGTTACGACACCCTGGGGGAGACGGTCGTCATCTTCACGGCGGGCGTCTCGGTCATTCTCCTGTTGAGGAGGCAGGGGAGGCTGTGAAACCGCAAAAGGAATCGAAAAGCGTCGTCATCGAAACCGTCACCCGGATCATGATCCCCTTCATCCAGCTCTTCGCCCTTTACGTGGTCTTTCATGGATCGCTCGGCCCGGGCGGGGGCTTCCAGGGAGGGGCCATCTTCGCCTCCTCGTTCATCCTCTATGGGGTCGCCTTCCACCTCTTCCAGGCGAGGCAGAGGATCCCCGAATCGACCGTGACCTTTCTCAGCCCCGCGGGCGTGGGCCTCTATGCCGGCGTGGGCCTGCTCGGGCTTCTCTTCAGCCTGGGGGCCGCCCAGTATCTCAACTACGGATTCATCCCCTTCACCTCCCGTTTCGAGACCAATCGGGCCCTCGGAATCGACCTGGTGGAAATAGGGGTGGCCATCACGGTGATGGCCATCATGATCTCCATCTTCTTCGACCTCGCCGGAGGCCCAAAGGAAGGGGAGGGTTAGGTTCATGTTCCAGTGGATCGCCGAAGAGGTCTTCGCCAAATACAACTACTGGGTTTCGATCTTGCTGATGCTCATCGGCTTCTATGCCATTATCCTGAAACAGAACCTCTTTAAAAAGATCATTGGCCTCAACATCTTCCAGACGGCCATCTTTCTCTTTTATATCTCCCTGGGCTACGTCAAAAACGGGACCGCCCCGATCCTCAGCGAAGAGATGGTCCTCAAAGGCTACCAGTATGTGAACCCGTTGCCCCACGTCCTCATCCTGACGGCCATCGTCGTCTCCGTGGCCACGACCGCGGTCGGGCTCTCGCTGATCATCCGGTTGAAGGAGGAATACGGAACGATCGAGGAGCCGGAGCTCCTGGAGGCCATCAAGAGGGGAGGGAAGTAGAGTGATCCCTCTTGTCGAACACCTTCCCATCTTGACCATCCTCGTCCCCCTCTTCTCCGCCTTCGCCACGCTCGTCGTAGGCTGGTTTCGAAAAGGCTCCTGCATCTTCTTCGTCTGGGCGGCCCTCTCGATCCAGTTCGTCCTGTCCTTATTCATCCTCCACCGTGTGCTGACCGATGGCCCCATCCGCTACTGGGTCGGGGGGTGGATGCCTCCGTGGGGCATCGAGCTGGTCGTGGACACCTTGAACGCCTACATCCTCCTCATCCTCCTCTTCCTCTGCCTCCTCTGCGCCGTCTATTCGAAGAGGAATATCGAACACGAACTCCCCCACAAGAGGGGCTCCTATTATACCCTCTTCCTCCTTCTGGTCGCGGGGCTCTGCGGGGCCACCCTCACCGGCGATATCTTCAATATGTTCGTCTTCATCGAGATCTTCTCCCTCTCTGCCTATGCCCTCATCGCCTCCCGCGGGAAGATCGCGCTCAAGGCCAGTTTTACCTACCTGATCTTGGGCTCCATCGGCACCTGTTTCTTCGTCCTCGGGATCGGATGCCTCTATTCGATCACGGGGACCCTGAACATCCACGACCTGTCACTCCTCTTGCCTCCTTTTTACGGAAATAAGGTGATCAAGACCGCCTTCGTCTTCTTCCTCATCGGGCTGAGCATCAAGATGGCCCTCTTCCCCTTCCACACATGGCTCCCCGATGCCCATGCCTTCGCCCCTGCGGAGGTGAGCGCCATCCTCTCCGGCATCATGATCGAGGTCTCCACTTACGCCTTCCTGAGGCTCGCCTTCTCGGTCTTCACGATTCAATTTCTGAAGGTCCTTCCCGTCTTCGATATCCTCTGTGCCGTGGCGGTGGCCGCCATCCTCTTCGGGTCGACGATGGCCATCTCCCAGGTCAACCTGAAGCGGATGCTCGCCTATTCGAGCGTCGCCAATATGGGCTATATCGTGCTCGGGGTCGGCCTCTCCCTCTCCACCAAGGAATCGCCCTGGGGGGGACTCAACCCCGCCCTGATCCACATCGCCAACCACGCCCTGATGAAGGGGTGCCTCTTCCTCGCGGCAGGGGCCTTCATCTATAAAGGCGAACTCTGGGAGATCCCCCAACTGGAAGGCCTGGCGAGGAAGATGCCCTACACCTGTGCCGCTTTCCTCGTCGCGGCCATCTCGATGATCGGGATCCCGCCCACCGTCGGGTTCGTCTCAAAGCTCTACCTCATCCTCGCCTCCATCGAAACCGGAAACTACCTCTTCGTGGCCGCCCTCCTGGTGAGTTCCCTTTTGAACCTGGTCTATTTCTGGAGGATCATCGAATCGATGTATATGAGACAGGGAGAGGCCGGACACGACGGTCACTCCTCCCACGGCTCCGGAGGGGAGGCCCCGATCGGCATGTTGATCCCCATCCTCCTCCTGGCCTCCCTCTGTATCGGGATGGGGATCGTCTGGTTGGCGAAGGCGCCGATCCCGATGCTCACTCAGATCAACCATCTCTTTGGATTGGGAAAGGGTCTATGATGGACACGGTCGAATCCACGATCCCGGCCTTGGCGCTCTCCTGCCCCCTGATCGCCTCCTTCCTGATCCTTCTCTCGAGAGGGCGGCCCAACGTGAGGGAGAGCTGGAGTCTGCTGGCGGGGATCGGCCAATTTCTCCTGATCCTCTCCATGAAACCCCTCCTCCTCCAGGGGAAGACCGTCTCGTGCAACCTTCTGACCGGCGTCCTTCCCGGGATCGACTTGGGGTTGAGGGTGGATGCCCTCGGACTCGTCTTCGCCATCACCTCCTCCTTCCTCTACATATTAGTCTCGGCCTTTTCCGTCGGTTACATGCGGGCCCTCGAAGAACACGGTCAGACGCGGTACTACTTCTGCTTCGCCCTGGCCATTTTCGGCGCGGTGGGCGTGGCCCTTTCCAAAAATCTCCTGACCTTCTTCCTCTTCTACGAAATTTTGACCGTCTCCACCTACCCCCTCGTGGCCCACGAGGAGTCCCAGGAGGCCCTCTTTGCGGGTCGAAAATATCTCGCCTATCTGCTCACCTCGGGCGTCTTCCTGCTTGCGGCCACGGCCCTCGACTACTCCCTCGCCGGGACGACCGATTTTCGTCCAGGGGGCCATCTGAGCCCGGCCACCGCCTCGAAACCTCTCCTCACGACCCTCTTCTTCCTCTTCCTCCTCGGGTTGATGAAGGCGGCTTACATGCCGTTCCACTCGTGGTTGCCCACGGCGATGGTAGCGCCCACGCCGGTGAGCGCCCTGCTCCATGCGGTAGCGGTCGTCAAAGCGGGCGTCTTTGGGGTCCTCCGGGTCGTCTGTCATGTCTATGGAACCGATCTGATGAAAGAACTGGGCCTGGGGACGATGCTCGCCGCCCTGGCGGGCTTCACCATGATCGGGGCCTCCCTCTTCGCCATCGCCCAGGACAACTTGAAAAAGAGGCTGGCCTACTCGACGATCAGCCAGCTCTCCTACATCCTCTTCGGGGCGGGGCTGCTGACCCCGATGGGCCTCACCGGCGCCATCCTCCACATCCCCTTCCACGGGTTCATGAAGATCACCCTCTTTCTCTGTGCCGGCTTCATTTTGGCTGCCACAGGAAAAAAGGACATCAGCGAGATGGCCGGGATCGGAAGGGCCATGCCCATCACCATGTTCGCCTTCACCATCGGGGCCCTCGGGATGTGCGGAGCGCCTCCCGTGGCTGGACTTCTGACCAAATGGTACCTGGGGCTCGGGGCGGTTCAATCCGGATCCCTACCTTTTCTCGCCATCCTCCTCATCGCCTCCCTTCTCGACGTGGTCTACTTCTTCCCCCTGATCCGGACCGCCTTCTTCGAGGCCATGCCCCGGGAGGAAATCCTCCCAGGAGATTTGGCAAAAGGGGTGGAGATCCTTTCGGAAAGGCCTTTGCCTATCGAGACGGCCCGAAGGCTCTACGCCTTCATGTTCCTTCCCCTTTCGGTCACAGGTCTCTGCTCCATCCTCTTCTGCCTCTTTCCAAACCTCTTCGATATCCTGAACCTTGCCCGGATTGCCGTGAGAGGGGTTCTATGAAGCGAGGGTCAACCCGATGAACAGGTGGAGAGAACTTCCCAAGAGAGCTTTCTGGATCTTCTATGGAGCCGGCCTTGGCTTGAGCCTCCTCTTTGGCTTCCTCCTCCCTCGTTTGGGTCTCCTCCATCCCCACTTCCCTTTTCAATCCTTTCCCCAATTCTTCGGCCTCTTCGGTCTCCTCGGATGTCTCCTGCTCATTCTGATCGCCAAAGCCATGGGCTCCCTCCTCTTGAAGGAGGAAGATTATTATGAGAGGGAGGGGAGGGGTTGCCGATGAGAACGTGGATCCATCCCGGCATGGTCATCGTCCTGGGTGCCCTGCTGATCCCTTGGATCAGGTCGAGGCGGTTCCGGTTGACCTACCTCCTGCTCCTGCCGATTGCGGGAATCGGATTGCTTCTCTGGTCCTCATGGGGCGATAACGGGGCGATTCCGGACTGGCCCGAGGCCCTCCATCGCGGCCGGATGGACTTCCTCGATTACACGATCGAATGGGGGCGCATCGACCGGGTGGCCACGGTCTTCGCCTACGTCTTCCTCATCGCCGGGTTCTGCATGAACCTCTATGCCTTCGGCGCGAGGAACAACTGGGAGCACGTCGCCGCCATGGTCTATTTAGGAAGCGCCCTCGGGGCCGTCTTCGCCGGCGACCTCTTCACCCTCTTCTTCTGGCTCGAGATCATGTCCTGGGCCCCTGTCTTTCTCATCTGGTTCAGAGGGACCCGGAGCGCCATGGGTGCGGCGCTTCGTTACGCCCTCTGGCATCACTTCAGCGGGGCCTGCATCCTCGCGGGGATCCTCCTTCACGTCCATCAGACGGGCTCGATCGAACTCGGTCGCCTTCCGTGGGGATGGGGCGGAGAACATCTGGGCTCCAACCTGATGCTTCTCGGGTTCCTCGTCAATGCGGCCACCCCCCCCTTCCACTGCTGGCTCTCCGACACCTACTCCGAGGCCACGCCGAGCGGATCGGTCTATCTGACCGCCTTTACGACGAAGACGGCGATCTACTGTCTGCTCCGGACCTTCCCAGGGCTGGAACTGCTGATATGGCTGGGAGCCCTTCAGGCCATCCTCGCCCTCTTCCTGGCCCTCCTTGAAAACGACGGCCGAAGGCTCTGTTCCTATGATATCATCTCCCAGGTGGGGTATATGGTCGTCGGCGTAGGGATCGGGACCAACCTGGCGATCAACGGCGCCATCTCCCATGCCCTCTGCCATATCCTTTACAACTCCCTGCTCTTCATGGGGGTGGGTTCGGTCCTGGCGGCCGCGGGGACGGCCAAATTCCATGAGCTGGGAGGACTATACCGATATATGCCCCTCCCCTTCTGGCTCTATCTGGTAGGCGGCCTCTCCATTTCGGGGGTCCCGCTCTTCAACGGTTTCATCAGCAAGACGATGACGATCGAGGCCGCCGAGTTGATCCACAACGTCCCGGTCTATCTCCTCCTCGAGGGAGCCACCATCGGGACGTTTTTGACCACCGGCTTGAGGCTCCCTTGGAACATCTGGTTTCAAGGAAAGCAGGATGCCCCGGCCCCGATTCGAGCCAGGCTCGGGACCGCTGCCTTGACCACACCGATCTACATGATCCTGAGCATGGCCATCCTCGCACTCCTCTGCCTTCTCATCGGCGTCTATCCCAAGGTCCTTTATGTATGGCTTCCTTATCCGGTTGAGTTCATCCCCTTCACCCCTGCCCGGGTCTTTTCGATCACCCAGATGCTCCTCTTCACCTTCCTCGGCTTCTGGGTCCTGAGAGGTCACCTCGTCGGCCGTCCATGCCTCACCCTCGACACGGATTGGCCCTTCCGGATCCTGGGAAGAAAACTGATCCGTCTCTGTCAGGGTCCTCTTATGAACTTTGCCTCTTATGTGGACCGAATGGTGATGGTGGGGGTTCGATGGGTCGTCTGGGTGAGCCGCAATCCCTTAGCCGCCCTCGAGATCGGGGGAAAGGAACTTCTTCTCAAAGCCCAGAAGGCCCTTTCGCTCCCGTTGGCCAAGGGCCTCTCCTATCAGGCGATCGAGGAGAGGAAGAGGCAGTATCCCGCCTCGGCCATTCTTTTTCCTCTGGGCGCCGCCATCGGGACCATCCTCCTCTTCTTCGTTCTCTACTTGGCCTTCTATCTCTTCGCCCCCCCCTGAAGAAAGAGGTGCCCTCAAAAGATATCGGCGGAGAAGATGTAAATTTCGGTATCCTTCTCCTTCCAGGCATTGGGAGGAAGCCCCGCCTTCTGGCAGGTATGCTCGAGGAAGGTTTTGCGGTCCCATCCGTTTTCGGTGGCCACCTGGGGAAGGAGTAGGCCGGAGAACCATCCCTTTCGGATGTAGATCCCGTGCTTTCCCACCTCGATCTCGTTGACGTCCGAGATCCTTTTGAGGGGAGTGAGCACCGAAATTTCGATCTCGAGCTCTGGAAGTTCGCTCTCCGTCACGGGCGAAAAACGGGGATCTCGGAAGGCGGCCGCCTCCGCCATCTCCTCCACCGTCTTGTAAAGGGGCCCCCTTCCCTCGATGTAGCCGATGCACCCTCTCAGCTGGCCTCTCTTATGGAGGGTGACGAAAGCCCCTCGATGCTCCCTGAGCCTGGGAGCCTCGATTTTGAATTCCGGCAGGGGCCTCCCTTTGGCCCGATTCTCGATGACGGTCTTGGCGATGTGGCGGAGGATCTTCTTCTCCTCCTCGCTCAACCCCAAATCGACGCCCACCCGCTTCTCCCCTTTCATCTGCACCTCTCCCTCGGCCTTCCGATAAAGGACGGCGGAGACGTATCCGACGACGCGGCCCCGGTCTCCGGTAACGTCTCCCGAATTTAAATACTGAAGGACCTTGCTTCGATTCGCCCCCAGGGCTTTTGCAGCCATCATCACCGTGAGGGCGGGCCCTCCCCCACAGGCCTCGCAGCGGCCTTCCCTCAGATCGCGGCTCAGCCCCTCTGGGTCGAATCGTTCCACATGGCCGAGAAAGATCCGGTCCAGTTGAACCGCCTTCTCATAAGGATGAAAATGGGAGAGGTCGGTGCTGGCCACCATCAACACCCTCTTGCCCCGGACCGTCTCGGCGATGGCCTGACTGAGGGACCTGCAGGTCTCGAGACTCCAGTAGGGCTCCATCACGATGGGGACGAGCTTGAACGACTTTAAGGCGACCTGGAGAAAGGGGATCTGGACCTCAAGGGAATGCTCCTGCCGATGGGCCTCGGGAAGGAATTGAATCCCCCTCCAACGCTCCATCATCCTCTTCGACAGCTCCTCATCGATGGGCACGACCCCCAAAGGGGTCCGATACCCTCCTCGGTCGTAGAGGGAGGCCCCTTTGAAGGCGACCCGGTGGCTGGGGGCGACGACCACCACGGACGGAAACTCCTTCCCCTGGATCAATTTGTAGGCCGAGGCCGCCACGAGGCCTGAGTAGATGTAACCGGCGTGAGGGGCGATCAGCCCAACGATCTCGCCCTCGATCGTCTCCCGCTTGACCTGGTCGAGATATTTTTGAATCTCCCTTCGAAGGATCTCCGGTCGATCCGGATAGAACGTCCCCGAAACCGCAGGCTCTCTGATCTCTCCCATCCCCACCTCCTTCCTCTCCCTGAAACCGAAGGGTTCACCGATGAGGAGAAATGGAACGAGGAAGACCACGGCGAAACAGAAGATTAGAACGTGGAGGCGCACCCTTCCTTTTTCACGCCTTAGGCTTTGTGTCGACTTTCGAGGATGAGGGTAACCGGTCCATCGTTCACCAGATGGACCTCCATTTTCGCCTGAAACTGGCCGGTCTCGACCCGAAGGTTCTGCTCCCGCAATCTCCGGACGAGGCCTTCGTAGAGCTCCCGAGCCCGCCCAGGCGCTTCGGCCTCCGTAAAGGAGGGCCTCCTCCCTTTCCGGCAATCGGCATAGAGGGTGAACTGGGAGACGACCAGGATCTCTCCCCCGATCTCTTTGAGGGATAAGTTGAACTTTTCGGATTCGTCTTCGAAGATTCTCAGCTCCGGGATCTTGGTGGCGAGAAAGGAGAGATCGTCATCGCCATCGCCCTTGCCCACGCCCAAGAAGACGAGTAGGCCCTGACCGATCTTTCCCGTGACCTGACCGTCGACCAGAACCTCCGCAGACTTCACCCGCTGGATGACAGCCCTCATGGCCCTATGGGATCCGAGATCCGGAGCTCGAAACGGATTCGACGTTAAGGAGCCAGGGGTTCGCCGGACATTGGAACCCCCTCTTTCAATCCTCTTTCTCCTTCTCTTTTTTGGCCTGGGCGATCACCTTCTCGGCCAGCTGGGCAGGGACCTCCTCATAATGGGAGAACTCCATGGTGAAGGTTCCCCGGCCACCGGTTTTGGAGTTGAGGTCTGGGGCATATTTGAGCATCTCGGCCATGGGGACGTGGGCTTGGATCACCTGATAATTCCCTTTGGCATCGACCTTCAGGACCCGCCCCCTCCGGCTGTTCAAATCGCCGATCACATCCCCGATGGTCTCCTCCGGCGCGATCACCTCGACCTTCATGATCGGCTCGAGCAGAACGGGATTGGCCTCTTGGATCCCCTTTTTGAAACACATGATGGCCGCGATCTTGAAGGCCATCTCCGAGGAGTCGACCTCGTGGGATTTCCCATCGTAAAAACGAACCTTCACGTCCACCACCGGATACCCCGCCAGAACGCCGCTCTGCATCGCCTCGAGGATCCCCTTCTCCACGGCGGGGACGAAATTCCTCGGCACGTTCATCCCCACCAGGGCATTCTCGAATTCGAAGCCCTGTCCTCGGGGGAGGGGGGAGATGTCGAAGTGGACTTCGGCGAACTGGCCCCTTCCGCCGGTCTGCTTCTTGTGCCGGTAGATCACCCCCTGCTTTGATCCCCGGATCGTCTCTTTGTAGGGGACTTTGGGCGTGCTCAGGTTGACCTCCACCCCGAACTTCCGCCGGAGCTTCTCGATGATCACCTCTACATGGGTCTGGCCCACTCCGGAGAGGAGGATCTCGCCGGTCTGCTCATCCCGTCCCACGGTCATCGTCGGGTCCTCCTCGTGGATGCGGGCCAAGGAGGCTGCGATCTTCTCTTCGTCGCCCTTCGACTTGGGAGTGATCGCATAGGTGATCATGGGTTGGGGGAGCTTCGTCTCTTCGAAGACGATCGGGTTCTTTTCGTCGCTGAAGGTGTCCCCGGTCGTCGTCTCCTTCAATTTGGCGACGGCTGCGATATCCCCCACGCTCACATATCCGATGGGCTTCTGCTTCTTCCCCTCCAGGAGGAAGATCTGGCCGATCCTCTCCTTCACGTCCTTCTTCGAATTATAGACCGTCGAATCGGCGTTGAGGCTTCCGGAGTAGACCCGAAAGAGGTTGAGCTTGCCCGCAAAGGGGTCGGCGATCGTTTTGAAGATGAAGGCCGAAAGGGGACCGTCCTCCTTGGGCTCCCGGGTCACCACCTCGCCGGTCTTGGGATGCCTTCCCTGGACGGCGCCTCTCTCCGCCGGGGACGGGAAGCATCGGATGATGAGGTCCAAGAGGGGTTGGACTCCGATATTCTTCAGGGAGGAACCGCAAAGCGCCGGCACCACCTTCCTCTCGATCGTCCCTTTTCGGAGGCACCGGAGGATCTCGTCGCGGGAGACCTCCCCTGACTCGAGATACTTCTCCATCAACTGGTCGTCCATCTCCACCACGGCCTCGATCATCTTCTCGCGAAGCCGCCCGGCCTCCTCTCTCAGGTCCTCCGGGATCTCGGCGATCTCGAACTGTCCGCTTCCGTCCTCTTTGTAGACGTAGGCCTTCTGTTCGATGAGATCGACCACCCCTTTGAAATGCCTCTCCGCGCCGATCGGGAGCTGGACCGGGACGAGGGAGAAGGTTGGAAAACTCTTTCCCACCTCCTCGACCACCTTCAGGAAATCGGCCCGCTCCAGGTCCATCTTGGTCACGAAGAGGATCCTCGGCACCTGAAACTCGTTCGCATATCCCCAGACCGTTTCGGTCTGTACCTTCACCTCGGAATTTCCGCCGATGACGATCACGGCCCCGTCCACCACCCGCATGGAGGCCTTCGCCTCGGCGATGAAGTTGGCGTAGCCTGGGGTGTCGATGAGATAGAACCGGTGTTTATCCCATTCGAAGTGGGCCAAGGAGGCGCTGATGCTGATCTTCCGGTTGACCTCTTCAGGTTCGAAATCCATCAACGAAGAACCGTCGTCCACCCGACCCAGACGGGTATTCTCTCCTGTGTCGAAGAGGATGGCCTCGACCAGGGAGGTCTTTCCCTCTCCCCCATGTCCGAAAGTCCCGATGTTGCGGATATGGCTCGGTTCGAATCGTTTCATCTTGGCTCCTTTCCCGTCCCGTCCGACCGAAATCGATAGAACAATTTTTCCTACCCTATTTCCCGAATAAAATCAACCCTGCTCCTTGAAAATCCACCCGATCCCGTTTCGTTGACAGCCCTCCGAGATTCTCTTAGAATTCTGCCGCGGAGGATCCCCCATGAAAAGCGCGGTCTTCTTCTCCGACCTGAAGGTCGAACCCAAAAGGACGCTCTTCGACAAACTCGACCTCCTTCTGGATCGCACGGAACTGAGGAAAAAGATCAAGGAGAAGGATCTGGTGGCCATCAAGCTCCACTTCGGCGAGAGGGGGAACACCGCCTACGTCCGGCCGGTCTATGTGAGAAGGATCGTAGACCGGGTGAGGGAGTGTGGAGGGAAGCCCTTTTTGACCGACACGAACACCCTCTATATCGGGGCCCGGAGCGAGGCGGTCTCCCATCTTCACACCGCCTATGAACATGGCTTCACCCCGCTCACGGTCAACGCACCGGTCCTGATCGCGGACGGGCTCAGGGGCAATAGCGCCGTGAAGGTCCGGATCGACAAGCCCCTCTTGAAGACGGTCTCCATCGCCCACGAGATTCACATGGCCGATGTCCTCCTCGCCGTCACCCACTTCAAAGGCCATGAGCTTTCGGGATTCGGCGGAGCCTTGAAGAACCTCGGGATGGGATGTGCCAGCCGGGAGGGGAAGTTAACGCAGCACTCGAACATCTCGCCGCAGGTGAAGAAGAAGGCGTGCAAGGGATGCGAAAGCTGCCTCCCCTGGTGTCCCTCCGGGGCCATTTCGATGGTCCCCCAGGAGGTGGAAGGCCGGCAGAGGCCTCGGGTCGCTCTCATCGACCCCCAAAAATGCATCGGTTGTGGCGAGTGCATCCTGGCCTGTCCGGCCGGGGCCGTCCAGATCCAGTGGAACGAATCGATCCCCCTGTTCCAGAAGAAGATGGTCGAGTACGCCTTCGGTGCCCTGGTCAAGAAAAGGGGCAAGGCCCTCTTCCTCAACTTCCTCACCCAGATCTCTCCCGCCTGCGACTGTTACGGGTTCTCCGACGTCCCGATCGTCAACGACATCGGGATCCTGGCCTCGGAAGATCCGGTGGCGATCGATCAGGCCTCGGCCGATCTCGTCAATGCCCAGGAGGGCAACCCTTCTTCGAAGCTAACGAAGAATTTGAAGGCCGGGGGAGACAAATTTCGCGGTCTCTACCCCGAGGTGGACTGGACCATCCAGCTCGCCTATGCGGAGGAGATCGGCCTGGGCCGAAGGGGTTACGATCTCATCCGGATCTGAGGTTCGTGTGAACCTTGGGCCAGCAGGGCGATGATCCTCTTGGCCGTATATTCGGCCGTATCGGCCAGCCCCTCCACCGGCAGGAAACGGTCCGCGTTGGAGCTGAAGAGGCAGGTCACGGTCGCGGGAAACTCTTCGTCCTCGAGATTGAACAGATAGTAGAGAGGGACTTTGGGCAGAGGATAGAGCGTAAACGAGAAGTGGTAGCGTTTCACATCCAGATTGAGGTTTCCGTCGAAACGGGCGATCAATGCCTCCTTGGCCTTTTGGATAGAGGGGACATAGGGAAGGAGGATCCTCTCGGCGTTCTGGCTGAAGGCGGCCTGGTAGTTCATCCCTCCCCTGAACTGCCGGAAGGCCTTCAAAGGCTGGAGTCGAACCGGTTCCTCATCGGCCTGACTGGCATAGAGGGCGATCAAGACCCCCTCCGGACCGTCGAGGGGTTCTCCGTCGAGGAGGACCTCCTCCGGACGGAGCTCACAGGCCCCTCCGAAGGCCCTGAAGCGGAGGGCGCCCCCCTCCCATCTTCCGGGCAAGGAGGCTTCGAGGTCCCTGAGGGGTCGGGACCAGGCCTTCTGTAAATACTCCCTCTGGATCTCGCGCAGCGTCGGTGACATGGCCCCTCATCGATGGGGTTCTATGACGACCTTCAAGGACTCCTTCCCCTCCTCCACCAGCCTAAAACCCATCTCGATCTCCGCAAGAGGGAGGCGGTGGGTGATCATCTCCCGGAGGGGAAGTCGATGGGATCGGATCAGCTCGATGGCTTGGAGAAGGTCTCCGGGCGCGGCCCCATAGGTGGGGAGGAGGGTGATCCCGTCGTTCCAGAATTGGAAGAAGGGGAGGACGAAATTGAGCTCCGGTTCGAGGGGAGCGAAGCAGAGGACCGTCCCTCCTCGCTCCACGGTCTCCAGGGCCTGCCGGTAGGCTGAAACCGCCCCCGCACAGACGATGACCAAATCGGGCAGATCTCCCCCGTTCACCTCTCGAATCGTCTCTGGGCTGGCCTCTTTGGCCAGGAGGACCTCATCCGCTCCAAAGGTGCTGGCCATCCGAATTCGGGTCTCCTGGAGATCCGAGGCGATGATCCTCCCCGCCCCCGAGGCGCGAGCCAGGGCGATGTGGAGGATTCCCGAAATCCCGCTTCCGATCACGAAGACGCTCTGGCCGGGTTCAAATCGTGCCAGCCTCTGACCCCGGAGGACACAGGCCAGGGGCTCGATAAAGACCCCCTCTTCGAAGGAGACCTCCTCGGGGAGGACGAAGGTCCCCCGTTCCACCTGGAGTTGGGGAACTCGGACATATTCGGAAAACCCCCCGGGGTCGACATTGGTCTTTCGCAACGTATCGCAAACCGTGTGATGCCCCTTGAGGCAATGTCGGCAGGTATTGCACGGGACATGATGAGAGACGAAGACCCTCTGGCCCACTTTAAACCGGCCCACCCCTTCCCCCACCTCCACGATCTCGCCGGTCATCTCGTGCCCGAGGACCCGCGGGGCCTTCTGGATTCGATACCACTCCATCACATCGCTGCCGCAGAGGCCGCTGGCGATTACCCGAACCCGCAGCTCTCCCGGGCCGATCCGGGGCACGGGCCTCTCCTCCAGACGGATGTCCCGATTGTTGTAATAGACGGCAACCCGCATCGACCGAAATCTATGAAGGATGAGAGAGACGGAGGCCCGCGGCCTTTTCCTGTTCGAGGATCTCCGCCGCTTCTCTTAGCGAGGCCTTTTCGTGGATGATGGCTCGAAGGGCTTTGATCATGGCCACGGGGTGCTCGTTCTGCCAGATATTCCTTCCGAGGTTGACGCCGATGGCACCCTTCTCCATGCCATCGTGGACGAACTGGAGGACCTCTAAATCGGAGTCGACCTTGGGGCCGCCGGCCATGACCACAGGAACCGGACAGCCCTGGACGACACGCTCGAACCCCTCGCACCAGTAGGTCTTGACGAGCCGGGCCCCCAGCTCGGCCGCGATCCGGCAGCTCAGGGCAAGGTAGCGGGCATCCCGCTTCTCCAGCTCCTTTCCCACGGCCGTGACCGCCATCACCGGGATCCCGTATTTCTCACCCTCATCGACCAGCCTGGCCAGATTGAGAAGGTTCTCCTTTTCGTGGTCGCTCCCGATGAAGATGGAGAGGCCGACGGCGGAGGCATTGAGCCGGATCGCCTCCTCCATGGACGTGGTGATCCCTTCGTCCGACAGGTCCTTGCCCACCATGCTGGTGCCGCCCGAGACCCGGAGGATGATCGGTTTGGAACGGGCAGGATCGATCGAGGATCGGAGCACCCCTCGGGTGACGAAGAGGGCATCGCAGTAGGGAAGCAGGGGCTTGACCGTCTCGCCAGGCCTCTCCAGCTTTCGCGTGGGCCCCTGAAAATATCCATGGTCGATGGGCAGAAAGAGGCAATGCCCATCGGGTTGGATCAGCTGCGCCAAACGGTTTTTCATCCCCCAATCCATCTTCGACTCCTAACTTTCTAAGATATACCTCACCACCCGGTCGCCGACCTGGGAGGTGCTCAAGCCCATCTTGCCCGCGCTCAGGTTCTTCACATCGTTCCGGACGACCTTCATGACCGCCTCTTCGATGGCCCTGGCCGACGCCCTCTCCCCCAGGTGATCCAGCATCATCTGACAGGCCATGATGGCCGCCAGGGGACTGACCACCCCCTGGCCCGTGTATTTCGGGGCGGAGCCTCCCATCGGTTCGAACATGGAGACCCCATGGGGATTGATGTTCCCCCCTGCGGCGATGCCCAAACCTCCCTGGATCATCGCGGCCAGGTCGGTGATGATATCTCCGAACATATTGTCGGTGACGATGACGTCGAACCACTCCGGATTCTTCACCATCCACATACAGATGGCATCGACGTGGGCGTAATCGGTCTCGATGTCGGGAAACTCCCTGGCCACCTCCTTGAAGGTCCTCTCCCAGAGATCGAAGGCGTAAGTGAGGACGTTCGTCTTCCCGCAGAGGGTCACCTTCTTCTTTCCGTCCCTCTTCCTGCACAATTCGAAGGCGTAACGGACGCACCGCTCCACGCCCTTGCGGGTGTGGATCGCCTCCTGGATGGCGATCTCATCCGGTGTGCCCTTCTTGTGAAAGCCCCCTGCGCCCAGATAGGCCCCTTCGGTATTCTCCCGGACGACGATGAAGTCAATGTCCTCTGGGCCTTTGTCCTTAAGTGGGGTCTCCACCCCGGGGTAGAGTCTGACTGGCCTCAGGTTGATATATTGATCGAGCTCGAAACGGATCCTCAGAAGGATCCCCTTCTCGAGGATCCCCGGCTTCACCTCCGGGTGGCCGATGGCGCCCAAGTAGATGGCATCTACCTTTTTCAAGGCATCGAGAACCTGATCGGGCAGGACCTCTCCGGTCTTGAGATAATGGTCTCCGCCCAGTTCGTAATGGGCCAGTTCATAGCGGAATCCGAATTTTTCCGAAACCGCTTTCAGGACCTTCAACCCCTCTGCCACCACTTCGGGGCCGGTCCCATCTCCTGGAATCACCGCGATCTTGTACATTTCTCCCTTCCATCCTCCTCTGTTTTAATCCGATCTTTTCCGATGCCCACTCCTTTTCAGAGCCAGCACAAGGCCTTCTTTCCGATGTCCCGGCGATAATGGACCCCTTCCCAGGAGATCTTCCCAACCGCCTCATAGGTTCTTTCGATCGCCTGGAGTATCGTCTCTCCGAGGCCGGTGACCCCCAAGACCCTTCCTCCGCTGGTCACCACCTGGCCGTCCTGGAAGGCCGTCCCGGCGTGGAAGACGACGACCCCTTCCATCTTCGAGACCTCCTCAAGCCCTTTGATCCGCTTTCCCTTCTCATAACTCCCCGGATAGCCCCTCGAAGCCATCACCACGCAGACTGAGGCGCGACGATCCCACTCGAGCTTGCACCCGGAGAGGGTGCCGTCCAGACAGGCCTTCAGCACGGGGACGATATCGTTTTTCATGCGCAGGAGCAGGGGCTGAGTCTCCGGGTCCCCGAATCGGACGTTGAACTCGAGCACCTTGGGCCTTCCTTCGGAGATCATCAGGCCGGCGTAGAGGACCCCCTTATAAGGCCTCCCCTCCTCGGCCAGGGCCTGAACGATCGGTCGCAAGATTCTTTCGACAATCCTCTGGCTCACCTCATCGGTGACCACAGGGGCTGGAGAGTAAGCCCCCATCCCACCCGTATTGGGTCCCTCATCCCCGTCGAAGACGGCCTTGTGGTCCTGAGAGGAGGCAAGGGGGAGGATCGATCTCCCGTCGGTGAAGGCGAGGTAGGAGGCCTCCTCTCCCTGGAGATACTCCTCGATGACCACCCGCCTGCCCGCCTCACCAAAAACCTTCTCCACCATCATCTGATCGACGGCCCGGAGGGCCTCCTCCTCCGTCCTGCAGAGGATGACGCCCTTGCCCGAAGCCAGGCCGTCGGCCTTGACCACGAGGGGTGCGCCCTGCCGACGGATATGGGCATGGGCCTTGTCACGGTCCTCGAAGACCTCGAAGGAGGCGGTGGGGATGTGATACTTTTTCATCAGTTGCTTTGCAAAGGCCTTGCTCCCTTCCAGTTCGGACGCCCTCTGGCTCGGGCCGAAGATGGAAAGCCCTCTCGATTCGAAGAGGTCCACGATCCCCCGGGCGAGGGGATCCTCAGGCCCGACCACGGTGAGATCGATCTTTTCGGCCAGGGCAAAGTTCAGAAGGCCCTCCAGATCGCTGGCGGAGATGGGGACGATATGGGCCTGTCGCGAGATCCCGGCATTGCCAGGAGCGCAGTAGACTTTCGAGACGAGGGGGCTTTGGCCGATCTTCCAGACCAGGGCATGTTCCCTGCCCCCTCCACCCACCACGAGGACCTTCATCGTCTCCCTCCGCCTCTTCGTTTAATGCCGAAAATGTCGCATCCCTGTGAAGACCATGGCGATGTGATACTCGTCCGCAGCCGCGATGACCTCTTCGTCCCGGATCGAACCTCCCGGCTGGATGATGGCCACGGCCCCGGCCTCGGCAGCCGTATCGACATTGTCCCTGAAGGGAAACATGGCATCCGAGGCCAGAACCGTTCCCTTGGTCGTGCTCCTGGCCTTCATCACCGCCAGCCGGGTGGAATCCACCCGGCTCATCTGGCCCGCTCCGATGCCGACGGTCCGGTCCTCTCGGACCAGGACGATGGCGTTCGACTTGACATGTTTCGCCACCTTCCATCCGAAGGCCATGGCCCTCATCTCCTCCGGGGTCGGCCTTCTCTTCGTCACCACCCTCCATTGATCCATGGGGACCTTGCCGAGGTCCCGATCCTGGACGAGAAGGCCTCCCACGACCTTTCGAAGGTCGTATCCTTTCTGAGGGGAATAGGAGGCGAGAGGAGGCGTCTGGAGGATCCGGAGATCCTTTTTGGTTTTTAGGATCTCGAGCGCCTCGGGATCGTATCCGGGCGCGATGATCGCCTCGAGGAAGAGGTCCCGCATCTCGAGGGCGGTCTCGGGATCGACGGGCCGGTTGAACCCGACGATCCCGCCGAAGGCCGAAACCGGGTCACAATCCCTGGCCTTTCGATAGGCATCGGCCAGGCTCGTCGAGGAGATCGCCACCCCGCAGGGATTGTTGTGTTTGATGATCACCACAGCGGTCTCTTCGAATTCCTTCACGGTCTCGTAGGCCGAGTCGAGGTCCAAGATGTTGTTATAGGAGAGCTCTTTGCCGTGAAGCTGGACCGCATTGGAGACGGAGGGTTCGGTCAAGCCATATTCCCGGTAAAAGGCTCCCCGCTGATGCGGGTTTTCGCCGTAGCGGAGCTCCTGGACCTTCTTGACCTGAAAGGTAAAGGTCTCCGGAAATTCGAAGGCCTTCTTTCCTTGTTCGATCTGGCCCAAATAGTTGGAGATCGCCCCATCGTAACGGGCGGTATGCTGAAAGACCTTCCTCGCCAGCCGAAAATTGGTCTCCAGGGAGATCTCCCCCTTGGCCCTCAATTCGGTGAGGATCGGATCGTAATCGCCGGGATCGACCACCACGGTGACATCCGGATAGTTTTTGGCCGCAGAACGGAGCATCGTGGGACCGCCGATGTCGATATTCTCGATGGCCTCCTCCAGCGAGCAATCCTCTCTGGCGACCGTCGCCTCGAATGGATAGAGATTGACGGCCACGAGGTCGATGGGAAGGATGCCGTGTTCCTCCATCGTCCTGACATGCTCCGGTTTGGACCGTTGTCCCAGGAGGCCTCCGTGGATCTTGGGGTGGAGGGTCTTGACCCTCCCATCCATCATCTCGGGAAATCCTGTGTAATCCGAGATCTCCTTGACGGGGATCCCTTGATCTCGCAATAGCCTGGCCGTCCCACCGGTCGAGAGGATCTCCACCCCCATCTCCGCCAGTGCCTTGGCAAAGGAGGCGACCCCTGTCTTGTCCGAGACGCTGATCAGTGCCCTTCCGATTTTACCCATGATTGCTTCCCCTTCGAGGTGGATGATAGGAGTTTCCGGGGGCGAAACCCGGAAACCCCCTTGCGCAGATGAAAAAGATCAGAACCCAAGCTCTTCCCCGACGATGAGGATCGACATCTCGGTCAACGAGGGCCTTCTCTCGTGGATGACGATCACCCTGCAGATCCGCTGAGGGGAGTTGCAATCGACGCAGCGGGCCGCCCGAGCACAGGGGAGATCGAGATTGAGGCGCCTCGCATTGAGGGGTGCCGAGACGTTCTTGATCCTCCGGATCGCCTCCTGAACGTCCTCGACGATCTTGTTATACCCGGCCACGAGCAAGACCTTCCCTGGGCCGAAGATCGTCGAATTGACCCGGTTGCCGATCCCGTCGATATTGACCAGCTCTCCGTTTAGGGTGATCGCATTGACGCTGCTCAAAAAAAGATCGGAGCCCATCTGGGCCTTTCGGGTCGAAAGGACCTCCTCCTTTGAAAGTCCCGAGGCCCAGTGGTCATAGAGCCGGTGGCCCCTCGCTTTTAACGTTTCGAGGATCCCCAATTCCCTGATCGTAAGGGAGCCGCCCACGCCGATGGTCTGGCCAGCCGCCACCTGCTTTAGAATCTCGGATACGGCCTCCTGCCGATCTCTCACGTAGGCCGCCTTGAAGTCGTGGGCCTCCAACCTCTCCACCGCCCTTTTGGCCCTCTCTTCTGCCCACCACCGCTTGATCGAGTCCATCGCCCCCCTCCTATAGGATCGAGAAGTACTGCTCCAGCTCGTAGTCCGTCACCCTGGCCCGGTAACGCTCCCATTCCATCTTCTTGTTCTCGATGAATTTAAAAAAGACCTCGTCTCCCAGGGCCCTTCGGACCAGATCGCTCTTCTCGGTCACCTGGATCGCTTCCCAGAGATCCTCCGGTAGCGTCTCGATCCGGTATCTTCTCCGTTCCTTCTCGGTCATTTCGTAGACATTTCTCTCCACCGGATCCCTCAGGGGATACTTCTTCTCGATCCCCTCCAAGCCCGCCGCCAACATGACGGCAAAGGCCAGATAGGGGTTGCAGGCCGGATCCGGACACCGGTATTCGACTCGGGTGGCCATCTCCTTTCCGGGTTTGTAGACCGGAATCCGGATGAGGTCGGAGCGGTTTCGTTGGGCCCAAGAGATATAGACGGGCGCCTCGTATCCCGGCACCAGCCGCTTGTAGGAATTCACCCACTGGTTGGTGACCAGCGTGATCTCCCGGGCATGTCTCATCAGACCGGCGATATAGTGCTTGGCGATCTCGGAGAGGTGGTACTTGTCTTTCGGATCGAAGAAGGCGTTCTTCCCTCCCCGGAAGAGAGATTGATGGGTGTGCATCCCGCTTCCGTTGACCCCATAGACCGGTTTGGGCATGAAGCTGGCATAGACCCCGTTCTTGAGGGCCACCTCCTTGACGATCAACCGATAGATCATCGTCCGATCGGCCATGGTGAGGGCGTCCGAATATTTAAGATCGATCTCGTGCTGGCTCGGGGCCACCTCATGGTGGCTGTATTCTACGGGGACGCCCATCTCCTCGAGGGCCATCACGATCTGCTTCCGGAGGTCGCTCGCCACATCGAGGGGGGTGAGGTCGAAATAGCCCCCCGAGTCGAGAAACTCGGGCTTTCCGGTCGAATTTTTGAAAAAGAAGAATTCGAGTTCAGGCCCGACGTTGAAGGTAAACCCCATCTTCCTCGCCCGCTCCAAATTCTTCTTCAAAACCCACCGGGGATCGCTCTGATAGGGGCTGCCATCCGGTTGGAGGATGTCGCAGAACATCACGGCCACCACATGATCGTTCGTTTTCCAGGGAAAGATCCGGAAGGTGGAAGGATCGGGTTTGGCCACCATATCGCTCTCGTCGATGCGGGCAAATCCAGCGATCGAGGAACCGTCGAACCCCATGCCGTCCTCCAGGGCGGCCTCCAGCTCGCGGACGGTGATCGAAAAGCTCTTCAAAAACCCGAGGATGTCGGTGAACCAGAGCCGGACGAACTTGACCTTCTTCTCTTTCACGATCCGCAACACATCCTTCTTGTTTAGCGTCGCCATGACCTCCGTTCCCCCCTAAATTTTTTTATCATGTAGCATAAAGACCCGTGGACGGTCAACTCTCGCAGAAAGGGCCGTTGACAGGGAAGGCTTTTTTTTTTAAATTGAGGGAACCTCGAACCTGGAGGAGGCCTCTGGCTTCGAAAAAGACCTCCTACAAAGAGCAGATCAAGGCCCTGACGGAGATCAGCAAGGCCATCGCCTCGGACCGCTACCTCGACGACATCTTGAAGCTGATCGTCACGGTGACGGCCAACGTGATGGACTCGAAGATCTGTTCCCTCTGGCTCCTCGACGAGAAGGAGAAGGTGCTGAAGATCCGGGCCACCCAGACGATGAGCGAGGAATACCTCAAGGAGAGGAGCCTCAAGCTAGGAGAAGGGATCGTCGGATACGTGGCCCAGACCCGTAAACCCCTGACGATCCTCGACGTCCTGAAGGAGCCCCGCTACAAGGAGAAAGAACTGGCCAAGAAGGAGGGGCTCGTCTCCATGATCAGCGTCCCCCTCTGCGTCAAGGACAAGGTCATCGGGGTCATCAACTGCTATACCTCTTATCCCCATCAATTCACCGAAGGCGAGAAAGAGATCCTCACGGCGGTGGCCAGCCAGGCGGCCATCTGCATCGAGAGCACGGAGCTGATGGTGAAGACGAAGGTGATCCAGGAGGAGCTGGAGGCGAGGAAGCTGGTCGAGCGGGCCAAGGGCGTCCTGATGAGGCGTCAAGGGTTGAGCGAAGAGGAGGCCTTCAAACGGATTCGGAAGGCCAGCATGGACAGCCGAAAGAGCATGCGGGAGATCGCCGAGGCCATCCTCCTCACGGACAAGATGGGGACATAGAAGAGCTTCCTACCTGAGGGTCCCTTCGTATACTGTCGTCAGCTGACGGTTTCTCACGAGAGGATTGGTGTAATCCGGAAGAAGAAGGGGGGAGATCCTCCGCCGGTCGACGCCTGCCTCTCTCAACTCCTCGTGAAATCTCCTCACGTGGTCGAGGCTCAGACGGCCCTGCCGAGCCATGTCCAAGGCATAGAGGGCACCGTTTCTCCCGGCGATCCTTCCGAAGACGAGGACATCCATGAGGGAGTTTCCTCCCAAGCGGTTCTCTCCGTGGACCCCTCCGGTCACCTCGCCAGCGGCATAAAGACCTCTGATCGAGGTCTCCCCTTTCTCGTTAAACCTCAGCCCCCCGTTCTGGTAATGGAGGGTCGGATAGACCAAGAGAGGATCCTTCGAAAGGTCGATCCCATATCGTTTGAAGAGCTTAAACTTTCCGACGAACTGTTGGGCAACCGTCCCCTCTCCGTAGAGGAGATCGATCATCGGCGTATCGAGCCAGACCCCGACCTTCCCGGAAGGGGTTTCGACCCCCTTCCCCAGACGGCACTCCCGGATGATGGAAGAGGCACAGGCATCCCGGGGCTCTGTCTCGCAGACGAAGGGCCTCCCTTCGATGTTGAGCAGCTGGGCCCCCGCTCCCCTGAACTTTTCGGAGATCAACAACCCCTCCGCCTGCTCCGGGAAGACCGCACCCGTCGGATGATACTGGGTCGTGTGAAGGAAGCAGACCTCCACGCCTGCCCGATAGGCCAGGACCAGACCATCGCCCGTGGCCCCGTAATGATTGGTCGTGGGAAAGCCGCCGATGTGTAACCGACCGGAACCTCCGGTGGCGAGAATCACGGCCTTCGCCCTGACCAGATGATACTCCTCCGTTTCGAGGTTGTAGAGGAGGGCGCCGGCGCAATCGCCATGCTCGTTGAGAAGCAGCTCCACCGCCGGGGTGAACTCGAGGATCTGGATCCCCGGCCTGTTCCGCGCCTCGTCCCTGAGGGTTCGCATGATCTCCGTGCCCGTGATGTCGGCCGCCACGTGATCCCTCTTCCGGGACATCCCTCCGAGGTGGAAGGTCTTGAGGTTTCCGTCCGGTTTCTTGTCGAAGATCACGCCCAGCCCCTCGAGCCATTGCAGGACCCTGGGGGCCTGCGTCACGAGGGTATAGACGAGTTCGGGGACGTTGGTGAAGTGGCCGCCTCCGATCGTATCGAGGTAGTGATAATAAGGAGAGTCCTTGCCCGGTCGAGAGGCGGCCTGGATCCCTCCCTCGGCCATCATCGTGTTGGCATCCCCGTGTCTCAGTTTGGTGGCGAGCAGGACCCTGGCCCCTTGTTCCTGGGCGATGAGACTTGCGGCCGTCCCCGCCCCTCCCCCACCGATGATTAGAACATCGGTTTCGAGACTCACATCCGAAAGGTCGACCCGGTCCGGGTCGATTCGGCCCCAGGCCTCCAAGATCTCACAAATCTCCACGGGGACGGCGTAGCCCTTGCTCGGACCGATCCGCAACGGCCTCAGGGCCCCTTCGACGTAGGAGGGATGAAACTGCCTGAGCCGCTCTTCCTTCTCCGAGAGGGAGAGCCTCGGAAACTCCCAGCCCTCCCGCTTCTTGGCCAGACGTTCGGGCCGGGTCTCTTCGACCCTTCGAATCAAGGCTCTGAGCTCGGCGGGGTAAGCCATGGTTCAGGATGGGACCAAGGAAGGCCTTGCCACTCCTTCAGTGGACCTTCTTCTCGTACCCTTTCCAGTAAGGCTCTCGGAGTTCTTTCTTCTGGATCTTTCCGGAGCCCGTTTTGGGCAGGGCCTCCAGGAAGTCGATCGACTTGGGGGCCTTGTAATGGGCGATCCGTTCCTTGCAGAACTGGATGATCTCCTCGGCCGTGGCCTGGGCGCCGGGCTTGAGCACGACGATCCCTTTGACCGCCTCGCCCCATTTTTCATCGGGAACGCCGATGACCGCGCATTCCAAGATGGCGGGGTGCATGTAAAGGACATTCTCCACCTCGGTGGAGTAGACGTTTTCGCCTCCGGTGAGGATCATATCTTTTTTGCGATCGACGATCGTCACATACCCTTCTTCGTCCATCACGGCCATGTCGCCGGTGTAGAGCCAGCCCTGGCGGATCGCCTTGGCCGTCTCCTCGGGAAGCTTCCAGTAGCCCGGGGTCACGATATCGCCCCTCACGATGATCTCCCCCACCTCTTTCTCGTCCTTTTGGACCTCTTCCCCTTTCTCGTTGACCACCTTCAACTCTACCGCGATGAACTCCCTCCCGGTCTTCGACTTAAATCTCAACTGGTCCTCCTCCGGAAGCCTCCTCAGAGGCTCCTTGAGAATGGACAGGGTGAGGTAAGGGCTGGTCTCGGTCATCCCGTAGGTCTGGATGTAATCGCATTTGAAGGTCGCCACGATCTTCCGGACCACCTCTGGCGCGATGGGCGCACCTCCGCTCAAAAGAACCCTCAGGCTGCTGTAATCGTGCCTTCCTGCGTCCGGATGGTTCACCATCAGGTTGAGCATGGTGGGGATCAGATTGGTCAGGGTCACCCTCTCCTTCTCGATCGTCTCGAGCACGACCTTGGGGTTGAACTCCCTCACCAGGACATGGGTTCCGCCGACCCAGGTGATGGCCCAGGTGGCCCAGGCATCGGCCAGGTGGAAGAGGGGGGCGACGTGGACCCAGACATCCCGGTCGGTCAGGTGAAGCTCGGCGATCGTTCCGAGGGCATGGGTGGTGACATTCTTATGGGTGAGCATCACCCCTTTGGGCCTCCCTGTGGTCCCGCTCGTGTAGTAGAGCTGGGCGATGTCCTCTCCGTCGATCGGGACTTCGGGGAGGGGATCCGGGGCCTCCCTCCGGAGCATCTCCTCATAGGAGGAGGCTGCCTCCCCCGTCAGCCCGCTCGGGTCTCCAGTCCAGAGGATCCTTTTCACCCCCGGGAGCCGCTCCCGGATCGAGTCGATCGGCCCCCTGTATTGGGGATCAGAGATCAACACCTTCGATTCCGAGTCCTCGAGGATATAGGCCATCTCTCCGGGCGAGAGACGGATGTTGATGGGGACCGCGATGGCCCCGATCTGGCCGATCCCATAATAGGACTCGAGAAAGGTGTGGCAGTTGGGGTGTAGGATCGCCACCTTGTCCCCTTTCTCGACGCCGAGGGACCGCAAGACCCGGGAGAGCTGGTTGATCCTTTCCTGAAATTGTCGATAGCTCCAACGCCTCCCTCCGCAGACGATCGCCTCTTTCCCAGGAAAGAGCTTGCTCGCCTTTTTCAAGGTCTCCACCAGGTTCATCCTTCCCTCTCCCCCTATTCGCTTTCGCTCTTGGTCAGGTCTTCAAACCGGATATCCATTCCGAGCACGCCCTTGATCTCTCCCATCTCGTTCCGGATCGGTCCGGAGAGCGTGATGCAGAGGGCCCCGGTATGTTTCGAGGTGTAGAGGTCGGTCACGTGGATCTTGCCGTCCTTCAGGGGCGCGATGAACCAAGAACGATCAGAATAATCCTCGCCCACCCCGACGTGGGCAAATTTCGACTGATCCACAGGTTGAACGATGGTGCGGGTGATCTTGATCCCGTGGATGTTGACCACATAGACATATTGCAGGTAAGGATATTCGTCCACGAGCGACTGGAGGATCGGTTCCATCTGGGCTGGATCCATCGATTTGATGCCGGGCTCCTCGATCACCCGTTCGATGATGTGGTAGGCCATCTCCTTGGCCCTCGTCTTCAACATGTCGAATTCGGAGACGAAGATCTCGGGCAGGTACTTCCGGGCCACCTTCTCCATCTCCTGATCGGAGATGGACGTCGTCCTCCCCTCCTCGTACTGTTTCATCACCCAACGATTGATCTTCGCCACCCCCGGATGGGTCTTCTCGATCCGGTCCTTTCCGGTCAGGGCGAAGTGGGAGTTGATCCACTGGGCGATCCCCGCCAGGCCCGATTTGTCGTTGACCGAGATGGAGATGGGCCGGTTGAGGATCTTGGCGGTGTTGAAGATGTTGTAGATCTCCTCGTTCTTCAGGATCCCATCGGCATGGATGCCCGCGCTCGTGGCATTGAAGTTGGCTCCCACGAAGGGCATATTGGCCGGGATCTGGACCCCGATGTTCCGCTCGAAATAGTTGCGGATCTCGGTGATCATCGTGGTATCGACGCCGTTGTTGTGGCCCATCAGGCTGATGTATTCGATGACCAACCCCTCCAGGGGAGGATTGCCCGTCCGCTCGCCGAATCCGAGGAGGGTGCCGTTGGCCGCCGAGCAACCGTAAAGCCAGGCCGTGGTGGCGTTGATCAGGCCCTTGTGGAAATCGTTATGGCCGTGCCACTCTAAATATTCCGAGGGAACGCCCGCATCGTCGATCATCGCCCGGATGATCTTGGGGACGCATCTCGGGAGGGCTGCGCCGGGATAGGTCACCCCGAATCCGAGGGTATCGCAGAGCCGGATCTTGACCGGGAGCTTGGCCTCCTCGGAAAGGCGCATCAGGTCCTGGGCGAAGGGAACGCAGAACCCGTAGATGTCGGCCCGGGTCACGTCCTCGAAATGGCAACGGGGCGTGATGCCCAGTTCGAGGGCCGCCGAGACGATGGAGAGGTACTCCCTCAGCACGGCCCTTCGGTTCTTCCTCAGCTTCAAGAAGATATGATAATCAGAGACCGAGGTGAGGATGCCGGTCTCCTTCAGCCCCATCTCCTTGACCAGCTTGAAATCCTCCTTGACGGCGCGGATCCAGCCGGTGATTTCAGGATACCGGTAGTTGCGCTCCTGGCACCTTCGGACCGCTTCCTTGTCCTTCTCGCTGTAGAGAAAGAATTCGCACTGACGGATCACGCCGTTGGCCCCTCCCAATTTATGGAGCATGTCGAATAGGTCGACGATCTGCTCCACCGTGTAGGGAGGCCTCGCCTGCTGGCCATCCCGGAAGGTCGTGTCCGTGATGAAGATCTCCTCGGGAGGGTCGATGAAGACAAACCGGTTGTCGAATTCGATCCTGCAGACCTCGTCGTAAGGGAAGATGTGACGGTAGAGATTCGGCTCCTGAGTGTCGATGAGCGGAAACTGGACGTTGGCGGTCTTGGCAAGGATCGCTCTCTTCTTTTTCGTCAGGACCATTGGCATTCCTCCGTAGGCAAGGGGCGTTAAACTTTCAGCTTGATCCAGAGTTCATCGAGCTGTTTTGCATCGACCCTGGAAGGGGCGTCCGTCATCAGACAGGTCCCCTTCTGGGTCTTCGGAAAGGCGATCACGTCCCGGATCGACCCCGAATGGGTCAGGATCATGACCAGACGATCGAACCCGAAGGCGATCCCCCCGTGGGGAGGCGTGCCATATTCGAGCGCCTCCAGGAGAAACCCGAACCGCTGCCTCGCCTCCTCCTCGCCCATCCCCAACTTTTCGAAAAGGAGGGACTGAACCTCCTTCAGGTGATTCCGGATGCTCCCCCCCCCGATCTCCGAACCGTTCAGGACCAGGTCATAGGCCTTGGCCTTCACCTCTTCGGGACGGTCCTTCAGTTTCGAGAGGTCTTCGTCTTTGGGCGCGGTGAAGGGATGGTGAACCGCGACATATCGGCCCTCTTCAGGGTCATATTCGAGCAGCGGAAAATCCAGGATCCATACAAAACGATACTCCTCCTCCGGAATGAGGTTCAATTTCCGGCCGAGATGGAGCCGAAGATTGGCCAGGGACTGGTTCACCACCCTGGATGCCCCGGCGATGAAGAGGAGGAGGTCCCCCTCTCGGGCCTCCATCCTCTCCTCCACCTTCCTCCGTTCTTCCGCACTCAGGGATTTCTGCAGAGGTGACTGCCACTCCCCCGTTCCGACCCTCGCAGAGATCAAGCCTTTGGCCCCGTAATCGTAAACGAACCGGGTAAGGTCGTCGATCTCCTTCCTCGAAAAATTGGCCCCTCCCTTCACATTGATCGCCTTGACGATCCCTCCCTGGGCCAATGCCTCCTCGAAGATCTTGAAGGTCGTGCCTTGCAACAGGGAGCTGAGGTCCCGCAACTCCAGGCCAAACCGAAGGTCGGGTTTGTCCGTCCCGTAGCGATCCATGGCCTCGTCGTAACTTAAAACAGGGAAGGGGGTCTTGAGGTCGATCCCCATCACCTCCTTGAAGAGATGGACCATCAATCCTTCCATCGTCCTCCGGATATCCTCGACGGTGACAAAGGACATCTCCACGTCGATCTGTGTAAACTCGGGCTGCCGGTCGGATCGAAGGTCCTCGTCCCTGAAACACCGGACGATCTGGAAGTAGCGGTCATAGCCTGCGACCATCAGGATCTGTTTGAAGAGCTGAGGGGACTGGGGAAGGGCATAAAAATGGCCTGGACTCAGCCGACTGGGAACGAGAAAGTCCCTGGCGCCCTCAGGGGTCGATTTGGTGAGCATGGGCGTTTCGATCTCGAGAAAACCGAGGCGGTCGAAATAGGCCCTCACCTCCTTGGCCAGCCTGTGCCGGAGCATGAGGTTTCTCTGAAGGCTTGGCCTCCTGAGGTCGAGATACCGGTATTTGAGGCGGGTGTTCTCCCCCACCCCCTCTTCATCTTCGATGAGAAAGGGCGGGGTCTTGGAGACATTGAGGATCTTCAACTCCCGGGCGACCACCTCGACCTCTCCCGTGGGGAGTTTCGGGTTGGCCGTCCCCTCGGGCCTCAAAAGGACCTCTCCTTTAACCCCGACCACATACTCGCTCCTGAGACCCTGGGCCTTCTCATGGGCCTGGCGGCTGGCCTCCGGACTGAAGACGACCTGAACCAGGCCCTGGCGATCCCTCAACTCGATGAAGATAAGCCCTCCGAGGTCCCTTCTCTTCTGAACCCATCCCAAAAGGGTCACCTCCCGGCCCGAGTCCTTTCTGCGAAGTTCTCCGCAATAATCGGTCCGCCTCCAGTCTCCAAGCAGGTCGATCGTCACCTTCGATTCATTCATGATTCCCTTTGCGTTGATTTGGGATTTCGGTGAGAAGGTTTTTTAAAAAAAAATGTTAACCCAATCTCCAATTCGGGTCAAGGAGTCAGCGGACCCTTAAAATCATCCCTCTCAAATACTCCCCTTCGGGGTGGAAGAGATCGACAGGATGGTCGATGGGATGGCCCCTCCGCCCCAGGAGTTGGACGCCCCTGCCCGCATCGACCGCTGCCGACAGGACGATTTTTTGGAAAAGGTCCCAGCCCACGTGGTGGGAACAGGAAAAGGTGAAGAGAAGGCCTCCCTCCCGCAGGAGACGGAAGGCCTGGAGGTTGAGCTCTTTGTAGCCCCTTGAGGCCCCGGGCAGATGGCCCTTCCTCTTCGCAAAAGGAGGGGGGTCGAGGATCACCACGTCATAACCAGGCTCGAGGCCCCTCAACACCTCGAAGGCATCCCCTTTGATCAGTCGAAAGGGAGTCTTCTCCAATCCATTGAGCCTCCGATGCTCTTCTGCCCTCCTCAAGGCCTCTTCGGAAGATTCGACGAGGGTGACCTCCGAGGCCCCGCCCAGTCCGGCATGGATGGAGAAGGCCCCCGTATAGCTGAAGCAATCGAGCACCCTCTTCCCCCCGGCCATCTTTTGGAGGGTCGACCGATTCTCCCTCTGATCCAGATAGAACCCGGTCTTTTGGCCATTCTCTATGTCGATGAGGAAACGACCGCCGTGCTCAGCCATCTCGATGAAAGAGGGGACCCCTTCCCCATAGAGGAGGCCCTTTGTCTCGGGCAATCCCTCCTCTTTTCGCGCGGGGACGTCGCTCCTTTCATAGACGGTCTGAGGCCTAAACTCTTGAACGAGGAGGTCGACCAGAAGCCTCTTCACCCGTTCGATCCCCGCGGTCAAACATTGAATCACGAGGGTCTCTCCATACCGATCCACGATCAACCCAGGCAGGTGATCTCCCTCTCCATTGACGACCCGGTAGGCAGTGGTCTGCCCCCGGAGTCCCCTCCCCCTGAGGCGATCGGCCTGGACCAGTCGGCCCCTAAAAAAGGAGGAATCGATGGCTTCCCGGTTTCTCGTGAGCAAACGGAGGGTGATCTGGGAGCGGGGATTGAAGTATCCGGTCCCTAAAAATCTTCCGTCGCTGGAATAGACCTGAGCGATCTCCCCGGGCTCCAGGTCCCCTTCGGCCTTGGCGACGGCGCCGGAGAAGATCCAGGGATGGCCCCGGAGGAGAGGCATCTCCTTTCCTTTTTTAAGGACGATCCTCGGCAGGATGGCCATGTCTCAATCGGAGGCGAAGGCTTGTCCGCTTAAGCCCTCACCTCTTTGCACCTCTTAGGTGGGCCCTTTCGATTACCTTCCGGATGAATTCGGCATAGGTCATCCCCTTGGCCTTGATCGCCCTGACCATCCCGGAAGGAGGGGAGATGTCGGGATTGGGGTTCACCTCGAGAATATAGATCTTCCCGTCCCGGCCGATCCGCATATCCACCCGGGCATAGTCCCGACAGCCGAAGAGTTTGAAGACCCGGACGGCGAGGTGCTCGACTTGTTTCTGCAGGATCCAGTCCAAGGCCGCGGGGCAGATGGGTTTCGACTTCTGATACTCAGGGCTCTCCTGAACCCATTTCGCCTCATAACTACAGATCTTTGGAATTCCCTCGGGAAACTCCGAATAATCGATCTCCGAGATGGGCAGGACCTCCACCCTCCCATCCGATTCCATCAAACCCACATTCAGCTCCCGACCCTCGATGAATTCTTCGACTAAGGCGGGCTGTCGATACCTTTCGATCACATACCGGACCTGACGGTTCAGGTCCTCGTCGGAAAAGACCACGCTCTCCTTGGAGATGCCTAGGCTGCCATCCTCGTGGAGGGGCTTGACGATCATCGGAAAGAGATGGCCTTTCAACACCCCAACCTCCCGATCAAAAACTTTATATTTGGGAGTGAGGATTCCGTGGGAGGTG
Organism: Thermodesulfobacteriota bacterium; assembly: GCA_026415035.1. Classification (NCBI taxonomy): domain Bacteria; kingdom Pseudomonadati; phylum Thermodesulfobacteriota; species Thermodesulfobacteriota bacterium. Next base: position 43,082 of record JAOAHX010000016.1, read on the forward strand.
AGGATATCCTTCACCTTTCCCTTGTCCTGACAGAGGCCGAGGGTGAGGGCAGAAGAGCCCGTATAGGGAATCCGAAGCAGGTCGAGCAGGGCCGGGATGGTCATCTCAAGACGGGCATCTCCGTAAATGCTCTCGCAGAGATTGAACACCACATCCGGCCGGATCTTCTGCAACCAATGGATCACAGACTCGATTTCGTCGCGGACGGCCAGGACATAGGAGAGATATCCATTGAAGCGAAGGCCTTCCTCGATGGCCCCGATCTCCTCGACGATCGCTGCCTCGGCCACAAAGTCCTTCTCCTCACCCTTCTCGAGGCGCTCAAGGAGATTGTAAAGAACGGCCACCTTCAATTCCGCCATTTCAAATCCCCCATGGCCCTGCGAGGCCCTTCTCTATCCTCGGAGGACTCGACCCTTGCCCCCCTCTTTCCCTCAGGACGGAAAGAGAACCCGCTTTCCATCGAAGAAGGAAAGCCATCCCCTCAAGATCAAGGTCGAACGATCGCCTTCTTGGCGGCAATCTTCTCGGCAACCTTCTTGAATTCGATGATGTTGGGCTCTGGGTATTCGTAGACCTTCCCTTCGTAATTTCTCAGGAGGACCTTTCCCTTCTCCCTCGCCACCAGGTAGTTGGGCTCAAGCGGGATCTTCCCCCCTCCCCCTGGCGCATCCACCACGAAGGTCGGCACGGCATAGCCTGTGGTAAACCCACGGAGTTTCTCGATGATCTGAATGCCCGTGGCGACCGAGGTCCTGAAATGTTCCGTCCCCATGGCCAGGTCACATTGGTAGATATAGTAGGGGCGGACCCGGATCTTGAGGAGCTCATGGACCAGTTTCTTCATGATCTGGGGTTTGTCGTTGATCCCTTTCAGGAGCACGGTCTGGCTTCCCAGGGGGATGCCGCCGTCGGCCAGGTCGTTGCATGCCTTTCTTACGGCATCGGTGATCTCCTTGGGATGGGTGAAATGAATGGAGATCATCAGAGGATGGAACCTCTTGAGCATCTTCACCAGACCCGGCGTGATCCTCTGAGGAAGGGAGACGGGAACTCTCGTTCCGATCCTTAGGAGTTCGATATGCGGGATGGCCCGGAGTCGACTCAGAATCTCCTCCAGCCTTTCATTCTCCAACAGGAGGGGATCGCCGCCCGAAAGCAGGACATCCCGAACCCTCCGATTCTTTCTCAGGTATTTCAGGACCTCCTCGAAATTGCCCTGGGTGATCGACCGCTCCGTGCTTCCGACCAGCCTCCTCCGGGTACAATAACGGCAATAGACGGCACACTGATCCGTGACGAGAAGGAGGACCCGGTCCGGATATCGGTGTACCAGTCCCGGAACGGGGGAATCCTTATCTTCCCCACAGGGATCGACCATATCGTTCTTGGAGAGACGGAGTTCCTCCACCCGGGGAATGGCCTGCCGCCTGATCGGACAGTTTGGATTCAACGGGTCCATCAGGCTGACGAAGTAGGGGGTGACCGCCAAGGCCAACCTTCCCTTGGAATGTTTGATCCCCTCGATCTCCTCCGGGGTCAGTTGGAGGATCTCCTTCAGCTGTTCCAGCGTCGTGATGCGGTGCCGGAGCTGCCATCTCCAATCGTTCCAATCTCGCTCCTTCACCTCCCTCCAGTAAAAAGGAATGGACTCTCTGGCCTCGAACTCGGTCTTTTCGCCCTCCACAGGACGGAACAGGCTGAGCTGGCAAGGTCTCTCCGCTCTTCTCGGCGGGATAGACAAATTAGAGTCTGAAGCAGGCTCCATCTCGGCTCCTTCCCGCATCCCTGCCTGGGGGATGACCCTCCCCGAAAACAAAAGAGGAGATATCCCCTTCGATACCTCCTCTTTCAGAAAGGATCCCTCCTCCAATGGGCAGGCATGCACTTTTTCGTTTCTTTCGGTTGGTGATGGACGACCGAATCTTTGCTCCCATAAAGAAATTTGTGTTGGCGTCCTCTCGTTTAAGGAGGGGACGCCAACCACCCACGATGTACCTCGTTTCGGTTAAAGGTTAAACGGGCCCGTTTGGGTCTTTACTTCTTCGGTGCTTCGGCCGGCTTGGCCTCCCCAGGCTTCACTGCCGGTGGGGCCTCTGCGGGTTTCTCCGGAGCCGGAGCCGGAGCTTCGGCCGGTTTGGCCTCTTCTTTCACCGCTGGTTTCTCAGGGGCCTTGGCTTTGCACCCGATGCCCATGGCGGCAAGGTTCACGACGAGCACCATCGCGAAAAAGAGAAGTACCCATTTCCTCATCTCCCTTCACCTCCTTTCTGACCGGGTTGAGTGTGCTCCCTTCGTCTTCCTTGATCCCGGAAACCGGATCTCCCCGGGGAAGGGGATCTCCCCGATCGCCTTCCTCAGGAGTTTCGGTTCGACCGGCTTTTTTAAAATGCGATGGAGGCCGATCTGTTTCAACCGCTGGGAGAGCTCGTCAGTGATCAAGGAGGTCATCAGGATGAACCGATCGTTCCATCGCTTCAGGTAAGGCAGCCACCGGTCGAGGGTCTCCAAGTCCAGATCCGCGATGATCATCCCCTCCTTGATCTCTTTCTTTCTTTTCTCCAGCTCTTCAAGATCCTCGATCTCTTCGACCTCAAATCCATATTTCTTGAGGATCTTGTTCAGGCTGAGCCGGAGGAACTCGTCCCGATCTAAAATGAATGCCCTCTTGACCTTCTCCACCATACCGAGCTTGTTTTAACAATTTTTGTGCCAAATTTCCCATGGTTGGGCGTGTCCGCAAAAGCCAAATTAATTCAATGGGTTAAACTTGTTCGAACTCATCGTCCGAAAACCCGATCCAACCCTCCTCATCAATGGAACGATAAAATGGCATTACTCCTACCAAGAACCATGACAAATTGTCATAGTTTCTCAGATTTTCTTTAAAAATCATGACTTTTTGGCAGGTTTCCGCCGGCCTTTTCCAACGCTGGGGAAATTTTCTGGATTTCCTCGATCTTTCTATGGATCGTCCGGACGTTGATGCCCAGCAGTTTGGCCGCCCGCTGCTTGTTCCCTTTGGTCGCCCTCAGGGTATGGAAGAGAACCTCCCTCTCCACCTCCTCCAGAGGCGTCCCAATTTTGATCGTGATCACCCCGGGTTCTTCATCCATAGGCTCCCTGATTTCCAAAGGGAGATGATGGACGTCCAGGATTTCGGGGTTGTGGATGACCAGGGAAGACTCGATCGTATTTTCCAGCTCCCGAACATTCCCGCTCCAAGAATAATTCATGAGCAGGCTCATCGCCTTTTGGGAGACGCCCCTCACCTTCATCTGGTACTTCTTGTTGAATTTTTCGAGGAAGAACTGGACCAAAAAGGGAATGTCTTCCTTTCGCTCCCTCAAGGGCGGAAGCCTGAGGTTGACCACATTGAGCCGATAGTAGAGGTCCTCCCGGAAGGTCCCATTCCTGACCGCTTCCTGCAGGTCTCTGTTGCTGGCCGCGATGATTCGGATATTGACCTTGATCGTCCGGTTTCCCCCCACCCGCTCGAATTCCCCCTCCTGGAGGACCCTTAAGAGTTTGGTCTGCGTGGCCAAGGGGATATCCTCGACCTCATCTAAAAAGAGGGTCCCTTCGTGGGCAAGTTCGAATCGGCCCTTCCGGGAGGCGATCGCTCCGGTAAAGGCCCCCTTTTCGTGGCCGAAGAGCTCACTCTCGATGATCCCTTCGCTCAAGGAGGCGCAGCTCACTTTGATGAAGGGTTTGGCCGCCCGGGGACTGTTGTAATGGATGGCGTTGGCTATGAGCTCTTTGCCCGTCCCGCTCTCCCCGATGATGAGAACCGAACTGTCGTAGGGGGCAATATGGCGGATGAGGTCGAAGATCTTGACCATCTTTTCGCTTCTTCCGATGATGTTCTTGAAATGGAACCGGTCTTCTAACTGGGAACGGAGGTCCCGATTCTGCAAGATCAGGGTCTGCTTCTCCAGAGCCCTCTCGGCCAGCAGGGGGAGGACCTTCGGGTTGATCGGTTTTTCGATAAAATCGAAAGCGCCCAGCTTCATGGCCTGGACCGCCTTCTCGATCGTGCCCTGGGCCGAGATGACGATGACCTCTGTCTCGGGTCTGAGCCCCTTGACCGCCTCGAGGAGCTGGAGCCCGTCCATCTTCGGCATGACCAGGTCGGTGATGACCAGGTCGATCATCTCCTGCTGGAAGAGTTGAAACCCCTCCTTGCCGCTTGAGGCCAGAAGGACCTGGTACCCCTTCTTTTTGAAGAGGAGGCTCAGGCTCTCGCCTACTCCCGGATCGTCTTCCACAATGAGGATCGTCTTCCTATCCATTTGAGTCGCAACCGTAACCCCGCCTTCGAAGGATCACCGGTCCTCGGGTTTGGGCTTGGGCTCTTCCCTTCACACCCGTCGCCTTGGGCGACCGGCGAGGACGGAAAGATGGAGGTCTTCCATGAGAGGCGCCCTCAGCCCGCCCTCGGGGTGAGCGGAAGCCGGACCCGAAAGATGGACCCGCGGTTCACCTCGCTTTTGACCGTGATGTCGCCATGGTGGTCCGCGATGATCTTCTTGACGATCGAGAGGCCAAGGCCCGAACCCGTCGGTTTGGTGCTGAACATGAAGTCGAAGATTCTCGGCAGGTGCTCTTTGGGAATCCCTACCCCGTTGTCTTTGACGACGATAAAGACATTCTTCTTGGAGGCGCGGGTGATGAGGTGGACCTCCCCTTTCTCGGAGACGGCCTGAATGCTGTTGATGAGGAGATTGGAGACGGCCAGATTGATCTGGCTTACGTCGATCTTCACCAAAGGGAGGTTCTTCTGGAAATGGGTCTCCAGCCTGGCCTTTTTCATCTGGGCATCGGGCCTGAGCAGTCGCACGACCGAGTCCAGCACCTCGTTCAGCTGGACCCATTCGAACTTCAGAGGGGGGAGGCGGTTGAAATCCAAAAACTCCTTCAGGTTGTTCTCCAGCCGAAGGGTCTCGTAACTGATAAAATTGAGGAGGGATTGGATCTCCTCTTTTTTGGAGAGCTGGGCCTCCCCCAGAATTTCGTCCCTCAAGAGTTCGATGTTGATATTGAGGGAGCTGAGAGGATTGCGGATCTCGTGGGCCATCCATCGGGCGAGCATCCCGATCGTGGAGAGGTCTTTGCTCTGGCTGATCTCGCGGGAGAGCATCCCCTTTTCGGTGATATCGGCAAAGGTGGCCAGACATCCCATGAACGTCTCCTCGGGATCAAAGACCGGGTAGAAACTGCACCGCAGGAGCCGGGTCTCGACCTGGGACGGAGACGGGACATGGATGGCCAGCTCGATATCGTGATGCCCTTCCCGGGTTTCATAGACGGCATCGAATTGCTTTCGGATCGGCTGGTAGGGAAGGATCCGCTCCACCCTCTCCCCCAAGGCCTGTTTCTCTTTCACCTTGAAGAATTCTGCGGCCATGGGGTTGAAGATTCGGATCCGTCCTCGCTCGTCCGCGAAGACCACGGCCTCCTTCAGATGCCTCAAGATGGTTTCAAAGAGGTTTGGATCGGGCCGTTGGGTCTTCATCGGTCACCCCTCCATCCCGTACCGTTTCAGGGCGTGGTGGAAGATGGCCCGAACCAGCTCCCGATACTCCCATCCCATCCGCCTAGCCATGATAGGAAGGTCGCCATATACCGGAGAGAGGCCAGGCAAGGGGTTGATCTCCAAAAAGTAGGGGACCCCGTCGGCTCCCACCCGGATGTCGACTCGAGAAACGTCCCTGCATTCGAGGGCGCGATAGGCGCGCAAGGCCACCTCTTCAATCCTGCCCTTCAACTCCCCGGAGATCGGAGGCGGGCAGTGGTATCGGACCCTCTCCTCCCATTCCCGCTTGACCTCGAGGGAGTAGATCGCCTCTTCGGCCGCGGATCCGATCACCTCGATCTGCATCACCCCAAGGACCTCGGGGTTCAAATTCCCCAGGATGCCCACGGTGAACTCCGGACCGCTCACGAACTCCTCCACCAGGAGGGGCGGGCCATAGGTCTCGAGGAGCCAGCTCACCTTCTCTCTTAAGAGGGAGAAATCGGAGATCTTCGAATCGAGGCGAACCCCTTTGCTCGAACCCTCATAACATAATTTCACGAAGAGAGGATAGCGGAGGCCGAGGTCCTGAAGGTCCTGTAGGCTCTCGACCTTTTTGAAAGGAGGGGTCGGGATCCCCTCGCTCCGAACCACTTTTTTGGCCATCGATTTGTCAAGGGTGAGGGAGAGGGTAAGGGGATCGGATCCGGTGTAAGGGATGTTCAAGAATTCGAGGAGGGCGGGGATGTGGGCCTCCCGGTTTCGCCCTCCTGTCCCCTCCGCGATGTTAAAGACGATGTCGGGGCGGGAGGCCCTCAATCGATCGAGCAGCCCCACGTCGCCGCCCAGCCGGATGACCTCGTGTCCCTCGCTCTCAAGGACCTCACAGATCGCGTCGATTGTCTCCTCCGAATCGAACTCCTCGAAGGAGTCGATCGGCTGCCCCTCTTGCCAGGAGAAGTCCTTTCTCAGATTGTACGTGATTCCGACTCTCAATCGCTTCCAGGACGCCTTCATCCTTCAGTGACTCTATATCTTCGTTTTCCGCCTTTGTCAATACGAGGTCTCGGAAAGGAAACCTTGTGGAGGTGAAGGGAGCAATATTTCGAGGAGAGGGTATTTATGTTACATTACCTCCGTCTGGGATGGCACCAAGAGAGGCTGTGATGAAGATCGAACGGCAGGAACTGTTTCAGGCCCTGGGGAGATTGAGAAGAAGACTCTTGATGATGATCGGCACGCTGATCCTTTTGAGCCTCCTCCTTTTCCCCTTCTCGAAGGAAATCCTCCGGTGGCTCCACCGTCCCCTCCAGGAAGATCTGGTGGCCTATGGCATTCCGGAGGCCTTCCTCTCCCTCCTCAAGGTGACGGTCTTTTCCAGCCTCTTTCTCTCGATGCCGCTCCTCTTTTTCTTCCTCTGGAGGGCCTTTTCTCCTCTCTTCCTCAGGCGGGGGTTAAAATCCTCTGTCCTGATCCCCCTGAGCGCCATCTTCCTTTTCTATGGGGGAGCCCTCTTCTGCTACTTCCTCACCCTTCCCTTTGGCATTCGCTTCCTCATGGGCTACCAGTCGGAAACGATCAGGCCCATGATCTCGGTGGGAAAATTTCTCTCCTTCTGCGTCACCTTTATCTTCGCCTTCGGCCTTCTCTTCGAGCTTCCCCTTCTTCTCGCCCTCCTCAGCTATCTCGGGGCGATCCATGCCTCTTTTTTGGCCCGCCACCGCAGATACGCCATCCTCCTCATTGCCATCCTCTCGGCCCTTCTCACCCCCACGCCGGACGTCTTCAACATGGCCCTGATGGGCGGTCCCCTCTACCTCCTCTTCGAGATCGGCCTGATTCTGGCGAGGGTCATCGAAAAGAGAAAGCCTCCCCCCTTGTGAGAAATGAAAAAAGGCCCTCTCGATCTCAGGGCCTTCCGGTCTGGCCTCGTGCCTTTTCAGGGGGGTTACTTCGTCTTCCCCTTGGGACTCTCCTTCGAATCTTCCGAGCCCAAGATCGTCACCGTATAGGCGACCAGACTGCCTCGGTGGAGCATATATTCGACCTTGACTCTCTCTCCGGGGACCGGATACCGCTTCGGGCTGTAAACGGTCTTCCGTCCTATCCGGAAGCTCATCAAAGACTTATCCTTCTCGTTCTCGATCTCCATCACCATCCTCCCTTCGATGCCCTTGACGATGCCGACCACGACCATCTTCTCCTGGGCCATGGAAGCGGTGGCGAGGAGGAAGAACACCATCCCCATCGGAATGAGTATGGATAGAATCTTCTTCGGCTCCATCGATCTTCCCTCCTGTGTTGTAATGTCCCGGATGCTTCCTCGCTTTAGTGCGGGCTGTAGATGCAGACCCGGTTCCTCCCCCCCCTTTTGGCATCATAGAGGGCCTGGTCCGCCATCCGTACCAGGTCTTCCTTCGTCCGGGCCCGATGGCTTGGCGAGTTGGCAATGCCCAGGCTGACCGTCACGTGGATCTTCGCCTTTCCGACATCGAAGAGGGTCTGCTCCACCAGACGCCGAATCCTCTCCGAGATCGCCACCGCCTCCTCCAACCCCGCATCGGGGAGGATCAGCACGAACTCCTCTCCCCCATAACGGGAGACCGTGTCCTTCTTCCGGACCGATGCCTTGAGGAGGAGGGCGATCTCCTTCAGCACCTTGTCCCCTTCGGTGTGGCCGAAGGTGTCATTGATCCGTTTGAAATGGTCGATGTCGACCATCACCAGGGAGAGGGCGGACCCGCCATAGAAGGCCTTCTGGGTTTCCACGACCAGCCGCTCGTCGAAATACCGCCGATTATAGAGGGAGGTGAGGGTGTCGTAGACGGCCATGCTCTTGACCGAGCTGAACCTCTGAAAATGTTTCAGGGTGGCGGCCATCTGGTAGCCGATGACCGAGAAGAACTGGAGGTCCTGGGCGTCGAAGGCATTGGGCTGTTCGCTGTTGAGCGAGATCATCCCGATGATCTCGTTCTCAATCGATAGCGGGAGGATCAGGTAGGATTTGAGCGTCGCCTTCGGATCCATGATCATGTGGGAGGGTCGAAGCTTCCTCTTTTCGACCTCGAGGCTCACCTCGTTTGGTTCCACGGGTTTCTCCCCCAGGAGCGAGAAGACCCTCAACATGTTCTCCACCACCTGCTGGGTGAAGGCTGGCGGACAGGACTCCTCCTGGTAGAGGTAGAGGACGGAGGACTCCTTCCAGAGGACGCCCAGGACGGAGAATTGGAAGAGGCTCGGCAGATGGTCGCCAGCCGCCTCCACGATCTCCTTCACCTCGAAACTCGTATTGATGGCGTTGAGAATCGACCGGAGGAGGTTGAGGTTTTTCACGATGAGTCTCATCTTCTCCCCTACTTCTGCGAGACAAGGCGCTCCGCTTCCCGGATCCTCGGAAAAACCTTGGGGAAGACCTCCCGGCTGATCACGCCTTCGGTCAATGCCGAAAAGAGGTTGAGAAGGTGATTGACCAACCCCTGAAACCCTTTGTGAAGCTCCGTAGGGGAGAGGTCCAGGCATTCCTCCCTCACCTTGGAGAGATCGACCCCCTCCTCGGAGACCTCCACGAGGCCTAAAAAAGGATACCTCTCTTTGAGGTGTTTGAGGGAGAGGCTGAACAAGAGGGCCAAGACGGCCTCGCCCAACATCGCCGAGACGATCTCCCAGAGCTCGAAAACCAGGGTGGCATAAAGGTCCATCACGAGTTCAGAGGTATATTTCCCGCGAGGCTCCTTTCCCAATCCTCTCATAGCGCTCTGGTCGAAACGGAATCGCTTTCGAGATGCCTTAAGTCTAGACCTTCCTCAGTTGTTTGATCCAGCGATGAATTTTTTCGTGGTAGACATAAAAGATCAAGATGACCAGGGCCGAGATCCCGAAAAGGATCAACATGGTCTTATACTGATGGTCGTAGGCTTTCCCCCCCTGGAGGCAGGCCATCAGGGTTCCAGGGATCCTTCCGATCGTGGAGATGATGAGAAAGATTCCGAGGTGCATGGGCGTCAACCCTAAGATATAACAGAGGGCATCCTTCGGAAATCCTGGGATGAGAAAGAGAAGGAAGCTGAGGATCACTCCCTCGTGGCCGATCAGATAGTCAAATTTTTTCATCGTCTGGATGTGAACGAACTTCTCGACTGCGACCCTCTCGAAGGCCCTCGCGAGGGAGAAGGCCAACCAGGAACCCAAGACGGACCCGAGGATCGAGTATAGGAAGCCCAGTTTTACGCCGAAGAGGTAACCCCCGATGAACTCGATCAATCCCCCCGGGATGGGGACGACCACGACCTGGAGGGCCTGGATCAGGATGTAGGCGAGGAATGAATAGGCCCCGAAGCCAGTGATGATCTCTTTGAGGTGGTGTTGGTCGTGGAGGAGCTTATAGATTTGAACGAGCTCATCCCACAGCACGGAATTGAAGCGGTAAATCAGAAGAACGAATAGGCCCAGAACCAGAAAGAGGAGGATCCATCTTTTTCTCTTGGGTAGAGGGATCGGCATAAGAAAAGAAAAATAAACGGGTTAAACGGAACTTTTTAAGCGTAAATAACATAAAAACAGGAGGGAGTAAAGATTGAGAAAAGGCTCCAAACGATCTCCGCCTCATTCCGGAGCCGACCGAAAAGGGTCCGGCCTTTGGCCACGCTCCCGGACCGCGAGGTCGTCGAGCTCCTTCTGCCCTTTCCTCTCCATCTCGCGGACCAGATCTCGGTATCTCCGCTCCTTCAGCTTCTCGAAGATCTTCCGCTCCTGCATCCGTTGAACCAACCGGTTCCGTTCCTCTTCCATCCTCTGTTCGATCTCCCGCCTCCTCGCTTCCATCCGAACCCGATTCTGGTAGCCTTCCTCCGCGTAGTCCTTGTAGATTTGACACTCCCAACCCGGAACCCCTTTCTCCATCGAACGCCGTAGGAAACGATCGGCCTCTGCCCGCTGGGCGAGGAGGGTCCGAAGCTCCTCCTCCTGCCTCTCCCGTTGGAGGCTTAGCCTGGCCAAGGTGAGGCGGGAAAGCTCCTCCAGGCTCTGCTTCCAGTTCAGCAAGGTTTGGAATCTGAAGAGAAATCTCAACGTCGCCTTTATCGCTCCGAAGAGGGTCTTTCTCAGGCGCAGGCCGCCTTCAGGAGTCGCACCGACTGTTCGAGATCGACCTTTTCATCGATGTCCTGTTGAAGGTAGTGGAGGATGGCGGGCATCTTCTTGATGGCCTCGTCGATCTGAGGGTTGTTCCCCGAGACATAGGCGCCGATTTGGATCAGATCTTCTGCCTTTTTATAGGTCGCCATCAACCTCACCATCCTGGCCCGGGCCTCCAGGTGATCTTTTCCTACGATATCGTTCATCACCCGGCTGATGCTCCCGAGGACGTCGATCGCGGGGTAATGATGTTGGTTGGCCAGGTCTCGGCTGAGGACGAGGTGGCCATCGACGATGGAACGGACCGCATCCACGATCGGATCCTGAATGTCATCCCCTTCGGCCAGGACATTGTAAAGGCCCGTGATGCTCCCCTCTCCCTCCCGGGTGCCCGCCCGTTCGAGTAACTGGGGGAGCTGGGCGAAGACGCTCGGCGTGTATCCCTTCGAAGCAGGGGGTTCTCCTACGGCCAGGCCGACTTCCCGGGCGGCCATGGCAAAACGGGTCAAGGAGTCGATCATCAGGAGGACGTCCTTCCCCTGGTCCCTGAAAAATTCGGCCACCGCCGTGGCCAGGTAAGCCCCACGCATGCGGATGAGGGGAGGTTGATCGGAGGTCGCAACGACCACGACCGACCGTCTCAATCCCTCCTCCCCGAGGTCCCTTTCGATAAATTCCCTCACCTCCCTGCCCCGTTCCCCGATCAGGCCGACGACGTTGACATCGGCTGCGCTATGGCGCGCGATCATTCCTAACAGCGTGCTCTTCCCTACGCCCGATCCCGAGAAGATGGCCATCCGCTGTCCTTTTCCGAGGGTGACCAGCCCGTTGATGGCTTTGATCCCCACGTCCATCGGAGCGGTGATCCTCCGTCGTAGAAGCGGGGGCGGGGGTGAGCCATAGATCGGGTACACCTGTTCGGATACGAAAGGCCCCCTCTGGTCGATGGTCTCTCCCAGACCGTCGAGAATGCGGCCCAACAACCCCATCCCGACCTTCACCTGAGCCGGACGGTCCAGAGGGAGGATTCTGGCCCCTGGTTGGACCCCCCGGGTCTCTCCGAGGGGCATGAAGAGCATTCGCTTCTCCCGGAATCCGACCACCTCGGCGACGATGGGCCCCAACCCTTCGGTCCGCTCAATATGGCAGACTTCTCCCACGGCCAGAGGGGGGCCGATTCCCTCGATCACGAGGCCGACCACCTGGATCACCCTCCCGTAGCACCGGACCATCCTCACCGGTCTCTGGGCATGGTCCTCGGGCGCCCCCCTGAAGAAGCCCGTTAAGCCCTCAGTCCTCAAGGTCGATTCTCCCCTGAAGAGGATTCTCGCGGTGGGAGGAGCGAAGAAATCAGTTCCTCAAATTGGGTTTCGAAGGTGGCGTCGATCGTCCCGAAATCGGTCTCCAAAAGACACCCCCCGCGCGTGACATCGGGATCCGGGACGATTCGAAGGCCAACCCCGTTATCGGAGAGATAAGGTCGTGCCTCGGGATGGGTCGAGAGATATTGATAATCGATGGGGTTGAGGTAGAGAAGGATTTCGCTCCGGTCCTTCACATATTGGAAGGCCTCCTTCAAAACCTCCAGGATCATTGACTCGTGGAGGAGGACGGCCCTCCGAAAAAGCCTTCTCCCGATCTCGATCATCCATCTCATCAACTCTTTCTCGCAGCTCTTGAAGACCTCCTGCTTCTGCCTCTCCACCTCCGCCAACACCTTCCCGAGCTGGTGGATCACGGTCTCAAGTCTTCTCAACCCCAGTTCCCTCCCATCCCGCTCCCCTTGCTCAAATCCCCTTTCGTAAGCCTCTTTTTCGATGTGAAGGACCTTCTCTTCTAAATCCTTCATCACCCTGCTCTCCAGTTCTCTATAGCCTGGGTAGAAGGCCTGCGAGGGCGCAGGAGAGAGATCAGGCCAGGCCATTTTAAGGGCCTTTGGAGGGGTTGCCTTCTCGCCGACGAGGCCCGGGACGAATTTTTCAGACAAAGACATCCTCCTTCCCTTTGCTCGACAGAACGATCTTCCCTTCGCTCTCGAGCTTTTTGGCCACCTTCAGGATGGCCTGCTGAGCCGCTTCCACATCTTTGAGCCGGGCAGGCCCCATCACCTCCAGGTCCTCCTTCAACATCTGGGCGGCCCGCTCCGACATATTTTTGAAGATCTTCTCCTTCAACTCTTCCGAAGCGGTCTTCATCGCCATCGTCAACGTCTCATTGTTGATCTCCTTGAGGATGGCCATGATCCCCCGATCGTCCACCTGCAGGAGGTCCTCGAAGACGAACATCAGTTTTCGGATCTCCTCGGCCAGGTTCTGTTTCTTCTCCTCGATCTCCTTCAAAATCGTCTCTTCCGTGGCGCTGTCCATCTGGTTCAGGATCTCGGCGGCCAGGCGGAGGCCCCCTCGCTTCTGGCCTTCGTAACTCTTGATAGAAGCGATCTCCTGTTGGAGGACCTGGTCAATCTCTTCCACGACCTCTGGAGGGATATCCTCCAGCTCGGCAATCCGGCTGACCACCTCGGCTTGGACTCTCGAGGGAAGCTCTTTGAGGATGGCCGAGCTCTGATCCGAATCGAGATGGGTCAGGATGATGGCGATCGTCTGGGGATGCTCATTCCTCAAAAAGGTGGAGACCATTTTGGGATGAAGTTGCCGAACCTTCTCGAAAAAATTCAACTTCTCTTTCCCCTGGAGCTCTTCCAAAAGGCTTTGGGCTTTCTCCCCGGTCATCGCCTTCGAGACGATGGAACGGAGGAACTGGCTTCCCCCTTCCTGCCCGAGGGCGATGGGAACGGGGGAGGCGGAGGCCTCCTGAAACTCCGCGAGGATGGACTCGATGACCTTCGGAGAAACAGAGGAGAGCTTCGAGAGGTGGTCCCCGATCTTTTTAATCTCCTCCGGCTCAAGCTGCCTCACGATGGTCGAGGCCACCTCCTCTCCCAAACTGTAGAGAAAGATAGCGGCCTTCTGGGGTCCTGAGAGACGTTCTGTGGCCATAGGCGACCTCACTCCTTCTCTCGGAGCCATGTCCGAATGACGCCGACCGCCTTCGCCGGGTCTTTCTGAACCAGTTGAAGGGCCTGCTCCCTCGGCGACCGAGAAGCCACCAGGACGGCCTCGGAAGAGGTCTCAGGAGACACCGTCGCCGGCCCCCCTCCCTGCAGCAGCGCCACGGGCTGGGCTGGGGCCATCCCTGTTCCTCTTTTGAGGAGTGGACGGACCACGAAGAGAAGGAACAGGAGGACGAGGATCAGGCTGATGCCAGGTTTGTAAAGGAGGGGAAGGTAGGACTGGATCCCCCCCTTCTCTTCGCCCTTCGAATCCTCCTCCGGAGCCGACCAGTAGAAGGGGAGGTTGATCACCTCGACCTGATCCCCCCTCCCCTCGTCATAACCGATCGCCCTTTTGACGATGCTCTCGAGGTGTTTCATCTCCTCCGGAGAACGGGGGGTATATTTCCGCTCCTTGACCCCTTTGGCATCGACCTCTTCTTTATAGATCCCGTCGACAACCACGGCGGCCGAAACCCTCTTGATTCCGCCCATAGGGCTTTTGATCTGCCTATTGACCTTCGATATCTCGTAGTTTCGGATCTCGTTCTGACGCTCCATCAAAGAGGCCGACCAGGAGGAAGCCCCGGCGGCCGCTCCCTTGGCGTCCCCTCCGGCCTCGGGTTTCGAAGGCTCGGTGGCCTTGGGCAAGGCCGAGGGCTTTTCGACGTTTCGCTGCTCGCTTCTCAGGATGGCGTTCGGGTCGTATTTCTCCTCGGAGACCACCACCTGTTGAAAATCGATCTCGGTCGAGATCCTCGCAATCGCCTTGCCCGGTCCGAGGACCTCCTCCAACATGCTCTGGACCTTCTTCCGGAGGCTCTCCTCCAAGCTATGTTGGTATTCGAGTTGCGTGGAGGTGAGCTGACCGATGGGATGGCTCACCGCCTTCCGGGAGAGGACCCTTCCCGAGGTATCGATGACCGAGATATTGGTAGGCTCGAGGCCTTCCACCGCACAAGCCACCAAGTGGACAATGCCTTCGACCTGGGAGGGGTTGAGGGCCATCCCCGCCTTCGTCTTGATGAAGACCGAGGCGGTCGGCTTTTTCTGCTCCTCCGTGAAGAGGGATTCTCGGGGAGTGGCGATGTGGACGCGAACCTGATCGACCTCTTTAATCTGCTTGATCGTCCGGCTCAACTCTCCCTGGAGGGCCCTCTGGTAATTCAGCTTTTGAACAAAATCGGTCGCCCCGATAGGGCTTCGGTCGAAGACCTCGAACCCCACCCCACCCCCTTTGGGCAACCCCTCGGCGGCCAGGGAGAGGCGAAGGTCATAAACCTGATCCGAGGGAACGAGCAAGGTCGTTCCGTGATGGGCCAGGCGGAAGGGAATCCTCTTTTCTTTCAATTTGGCGGTCATCTCCGCAGCGTCCTCCGTGGAGAGCCCCGAAAAGAGGACTTGATAATCGGGTTGGGTGTTCCAGAAGATCAGAGAGCCGAAGAGGACGAGAGAGAGGAGGAGAACGAGGAGAAGGATCCACCTCCGCCCTTTCGGCAGCAGGTTCAGGAAGGAAAAAGTCGTCTCGGTCCTGGAATCTGCCATATCCCTTCTTTACCCCCAAGCAACAAAGTCCGAAGAAGGTCGAGCCGTTCGCAGCCCTCCTTGAAGGTTGATGGGGATCGCTAAAATTGCATCCTCATGATCTCCTCATAAGCGGCGATCATCTTGTTACGAACTTGGAGCATCAACCTCAGCGAGATGCCTGCCTTCTCCATGGCGATCATGGCTTCATGAATATCCGCCTCGCCCAGGACCATCTCCTCGATCTTCTGATTGGCCTCCTCTGAAAGCCGGTTCAGCTCCTCGATCGACCGGCTCAAAACCTTTTTGAAATCGGTGAAGGGATCGGTCCGCTCACCAACCGAAACCGGTCGAAACCCATACCCAAGGTCCAGGATTTCATCGACCTTCATCGTCCCTCCTCTGGATGGCCGGCCTCAACGGCCGATCTCCAAGGCCTTCAAGGCCATGGTCTTGGCCGCATTGAAGGCCGTAATATTGGCCTCGTAACTTCTGATGGCCTTCAACATATGGACCATCTCTTCCACGACGTTGACATTCGGCAACAAGACGAACCCTTCCGGATTGGCATCGGGATGGGAGGGATCGTAGACCACTTGGAAGGGGCGGAGGTCATCAAAGGTTTGGACCTCGAGAGTCCCTCCTCCCGCAAGGAGATCTCCTCTGAACTCGAGCCGCTCGAAATGGTGCGGGTGGGTCCGGTAAAGGTGACCCACCTTCCGGAAACGACTCGAGAAGATCTCTCCAAAGAGGGGAGCCCTCGCCCCGGTAAAGATCACCCTTTTTCGACGATAAGGTTCACCCCCTTCCGCCCGGGTCGTCTGGAGGTTGGCCAGGTTCAGGGAGATCGCCTCCATGACCGTTCGCTGGGCGTGAAGCCCCTCCGAACTGATGCCCATCGATTTCAAGAGGTTCATCGGGATCTATCGACCTCCTTCGCTGATGACGTGTTTAAGGCCCTCGAACTTCTTCAAGAGGGCCTGGACCCCTGCTTGAAAAAGGAGGTTGTTTTCAGCCAATTTGGCCATCTCCTGATCCATCTGAAATATGCCAGAAGAGAGATGGACGGGGAAAACCTCTTCGAGCCCGCCAGGAAGGTGCTCGGGGTGAGTCCTCCGAAGGGCAAGGCTCGGCCGGGTCTCCATCGCCTCGAGCAGTATCTCTCGGAACGGAATCTCCCTCCGGAGGTGTTCGGGGTTGTCGGCGTTGGCGATATTGTCAGAAAGGATCCGGTGGCGCAGGGATCTCAGGTTCAAGGACTTCTGGAGCAGTCCGATGGTGTGGTCAAAGAGCTCTCTCTTGATCTGAAACCGATCCATTCTCTTTCTCCTCTCCGATGGCCGATCCCCCACTGCCTCGGAGGACGGCCGGTCATGGAGAGGTGGCCCCTGGGACCGAGGCCCCCTCCCGATATTCATTCAATTTGTTTCTCAAGGTCCGAATGCTGATCCCCAGGATCTTGGCGGCCTGGGTCCGATTCCCGTTCGTCTGATCGAGGGCCTTTAAGATGAGATGCCTCTCCATCTCTTTCAAAGATAAAGGACGATCCTCTTGGGGTCCGACCTTTCTGGGGAGTCCCCGATTTTCTTGAATCACATCCTTCAACTGAAGGACTGGGCCGATCCCGGTCAACACGGCTCGTTCGATCACGTTTTTCAGTTCCCTCACATTCCCCCGCCAGGTCTGCTTTCCCAGCCACTCCTGGACCTCTTTGGAGAAACAAAGGTCAGGCCTTCCGTAGCGGGCTGAAAAGACCTTCAGGAAGTGCGAGGCCAACAATTCGATATCCTCTCTGCGGTCTCTCAACGGCGGGAGGCGAAGGGTGATCACGTTTAACCGAAAATAGAGGTCCTCTCGGAAATCCCCTTTTTCGATCAGAGGTTCGATCTGGCGGTTCGTCGTCGCGATCAGCCTGACGTCGATCGGGATGGGCTGGCGGCCTCCGAGGCGATCCACCTCCTTCTCCTGAATGACCCTCAGGAGTTTGGCCTGAAGAAACGGGCTCATCTCGGTCACCTCGTCCAGGAGGAGCGTCCCTTGATGGGCCAGCTCAAACTTTCCGATCTTTCGACTCAGGGCGCCCGTAAAGGCCCCCTTCTCGTGACCGAAGAGCTCGCTTTCAAAGAGCGTCTCCGGCAGGGAGGCACAGTTGACCGCGACGAAAGGTCCCTGGTGTCTTAAGCTTTTCCGGTGGATATATCGCGCGAAGAGCTCTTTGCCCGTCCCGCTCTCCCCCTCGATGAACACCGGCGCATCGCTCATGGCGATCCGATCGCAAAGGGCGACAAGCTCTTTCATCCTTGGATCCCGTGTCAAAATGGCCGTCTCCCCATCTGCGGGCCCAATCCCTGGGCCTTCCGTCGGAGGCTGGGTGCGATCCAGGGCCGCCCTGATCCTCTCTTCGAGAAGGTTCAAGGGAATTGGTTTGAGGAGGTAGTCGAACGCCCCCCTTCTCATCGTCTCGACAGCATTCTGAATCGATCCGTGGTGGGTCAGGATGATGACGGGGGGTTGGAGGGCTCGGCGTCTTACCGAGTCGAGCAGGTTCAGGCCATCCTCCCCTGGAAATCTTAGGTCCGCGAGGACGAGATCGAAGGTTTGGTGCTCCATGAGGGAGAGGCCTTCTTTGACGCTTCCGGCCGTGACGACCGTAAACCCGTTGTGGGAAAGACTAAAGGAGAGCACCCCCTTCATCTCGGGATCATCTTCAACGACGAGCAGACGACTCTTTCCCATCATTTTGCCAGCATCTCGGTTTGGAAAATAATTTGAGCAAATATTGTGCCATCAGGGTCCTCCATAAAACCCCATAAAAACAAGATATTAGTGATCGATCCCGAGGGGGCGGGCCTTGAAAAAATGTCAAAAACCTCTAAGGATGTCATTCTTTTGACCCAGGCCTCCCGCCTTTCCTCTCAGGGAATCGAAAAGGAGGCGTGTTGGGGGGCCAAAGGTAAAAGTCAGAAGGAAAGGGGTCTCCTTATGAGGTGGGACGCTGGAGGTTCTGCCGCTTGATCTTTTCGATGAGGGTGGTCCGGTTGACGTGGAGAAGTTGGGCGGCCTTGTTTTTGACCCATCCGCTCTTATTTAGGGCCTGCAGGATCAACTGCCTTTCGAACTCGTTCAGGGCGTTCTCGAGCGAAATCCCCTCCTCCGGGATCTCAAACGACCGGGTTGAGTCCTGGGAAGGGGTGGGGAGGACCCTCTCGGGGAGATCGGATTCTCCAAGGACTTCGCTGTTGGCGAGGATCACCATCCGTTCGATCATATTTTCAAGTTCTCGGACATTGCCCGGCCAGTCGTATTCCATCAACCGCCGCATGGCTTCGGGGGTGATCCCCGTCACCCTCTTCTTCTTGCTCCGGCTGAAATGGTGAATGAAGTGGTGAACGAGGAGGGGGATATCGGAACGCCGTTCCCGAAGGGGAGGAATTTGGATGGGGATGACATTGAGACGGTAATAGAGGTCCTCCCGGAACCTCTTCTTTGCGACGGCCGCCCTCAGATCTTGATGGGTCGCCGAGATGATCCGGATATCCACTTTGATCGGTTTGACGCCCCCGATCCGTTCAAACTGCCTCTCCTGAAGGACCCTCAGGAGTTTGCTCTGAAGGTTGGGATTCATGTCGCCGATCTCATCCAAGAAAAGGGTCCCCCCATTGGCCAGCTCAAACCGGCCGACCCGAGCGCGGATGGCATTGGTAAAGGCCCCCTTCTCGTGGCCGAAGAGTTCGCTCTCTAAGAGTTCGCTCGGGATCGCAGCGCAGTTGACCGGCACAAACGGACCATCCTTGCGATAGCTGTGGTAATGGAGCGCCCGGGCGATCAGCTCTTTCCCCGTGCCACTCTCTCCGAGGATGAGGACGGTGCTATCCGTATCGGCCACCTTCTCCACGGTTTCAAAAACTTTCTGCATGGCCGGGCTTTCGCCGATGATATTTTTGAATTGGTACTTCCTCTTCAATTGATTTCGGAGGTTGGTATTCTCGCGCTTCAAATCCCTGTATTCCAGAGCCCTTTTCAACGTAATGGCGATCTCGTCCAACTTGATCGGTTTGGTGAGGTAGTCAAAGGCCCCGCTCTTGATCGCCTCCACGGCATTCCGGATCGTGCCGTATCCCGTCAGAAGGATGCAGATCGATTCGGGAGAGTGTTCCCTGACATATCTCAGGACCTCCATGCCATCGGCCCCAGGCATCTTCAGATCGGTGAGGATGAGGTCGTAGAAGTTCTTTTCGATGAGGGAGATACCTGTGGTCCCGTCCGAGGTGGTGGTCAGGTCGTATCCTTCTTGGATCAAAAATTCCGAAAGGGTCTCGAGGATCTCTGAAGAATCGTCAATAAGGAGGATCTTCTCGTTTGCCATAGGGAACTCCTCCTGAGAACTCTAAGGAATGCTACTACAAAAGGCTTGAAGTTGTCAAATTTTTGACTTTTCGGGGAGAGGGGAAAGGCCGAGAGAGTTTACGGTGTGGCTGGGGAATAGTAAGCAGGGGATTGACACCCATCCTTTTGGGGAAGATCAAAGATAATCTCCCCGACGGAACTTCTCAATTTCCACTGCGGAGAGGATGGCCGTTTCGATCATAATCTTACGCAAAGGGTCGTCCAAAGGAAGTTGTCTTGAAAGCCCATCCAGCTCCTCCACGCCTCTGGCCATGGATTGCACGATTGGCTCGATCCCCCTTAAAGGGGTTTCAGGGGAGGAGAGGCCCTCCTGATAAAGCTCGATCGTGGTCAATGTCTCTTCGATGCTTTGAAGACTCTTTGATCGAAGGGAGAGGGGATCCGCTGGGTTGATTGGCCCTGCACCATTCAACCTCTCCTTGGCGTGGATAAGCATTTGCGCAAAATCGAGGCCTTGGACCTGTTCTCGTCGATGGGGTCGATGGGAACCCCCGGGGGTGAGGCTTGGGTCTATGGTCTTGACTTTCATGGGAACCTCCTCATGGGTTCTTTGGTTTCAATTACTGCAAATTTAATGCCTAACAGGAGGTCTTTAACCCATCGAATCCCAAAAGAAGACTTCCCTCCATCCAATATAGAAACAGGCCCTTTGGGCAGAAATTTCCCTCTCGACCGGCAGCTTCTTCCTCATCATGGTCATAGGCTCCCGATCACTGGAAGAGGAATTCATCGAAATAGATCCTCCGGATCCCCTTCTGACCGAGGTGGCCATTGAACTTTTGGAGAAGCTCCTCTTTCAATCGTTCCTTGAAATCGCCCTTCCTTAAGTCGTCCAGCTTCTTTTCGCTGACGCTCAGGATGACGGTATCGGTAAAAATGGACATCCTCGCCTGAACCGGCTCGACCCACTTCTTGTCTTCCAATTCCAGAAGGATCCTTGTCTTGAGATAATGTCTCCCGTTCTCTTCGTTTAGATTGATGATGAGGGGACTGAGCTTCACGATCTCGCCCATTTCTGTCGTCTTGGAAGGAGAGGCCTCCGCAGGCCGGGCGTTGGATTGGGTGGGTGGGGAGAGATAACCTAAGTAGAGGGCAAGGCCCAACCCGCCCCCTACGACCAAAACCATCATGATCCCGCCGATGAGAATATATTTGATCACCTTCGCTCCTCCGATGCGTTTAACGTCCGGGGATCGCTCCCTCCGGCCCCTCCCTAAAAAGGGATGGCCCATCCCCCACCCTCAGTTCAGATTCACCATCTGGACGATCTCCTCGGGGATCCTGGCCAGGGGCACGACCCGATCGACGGCATTCAATTTGATGGCCTCCTTGGGCATCCCGAAGACGACGCAGCTCTCTTCGTCCTGTGCGATCGTTCGGGCCCCTGCCTCCTTCATCTTCAGCATCCCCTGGGCCCCGTCCGCGCCCATGCCCGTCAGGAGGACACCGATGGCATTGCCTCCGGCATACTGGGCCACCGAATTGAACAGGACGTCCACCGCCGGCCTCTGGTGATGGACCATCGGGCCGTCTTTAATGGTCACATAATACCTCGCACCGCTTCTCCTGAGGACCATGTGGAAGTTGCCCGGAGCGATGAGGGCCTGTCCGTTCAGGACGGAATCGCCATCCCTCGCCTCCCTCACCTCGATCTCGCAGAGGCCATTCAGCCTTTCCGCAAAGGCCTTCGTAAACTGGGCAGGCATATGCTGGACGATGAGGATGCCGGGGATATTCAGGGGTAGCCGTGTGAGGATCTCCTTCAGCGCCTCTGTCCCTCCGGTGGAAGCTCCGATGGCGATCAGCTTCTGGGTCGTCTCCGTCAAGATTTTCGGCGCCGGAAGGGGAGAGGGATCTTGGCTGTTTCCCCGAAACCGATCGAGCCTCACCTTCACCGCAGCCCGAATCTTCTCTTTCAATTGAAGGCTCATGTCCCCAACGGAATAGGGACCCCCTGGCTTCGATAGCACTTCGACCGCACCGCACTCCATCGCCTCGAGGGCCAACTGGCTCCCCTTCGGGGTAAGGGAGCTGACGATGATGACCGGCAGCGGATAGTAGTGCATTAACTTTTTCAGGAAGGTGAGGCCGTCCATCTTGGGCATCTCGACATCGAGAAGCACGACATCGGGCTTCAACCGCACGATCTTATCTCTGGCGACGAAAGGATCGGGGGCCGTTCCAACGATCTCCAGATCGGGTTCTTTCGAGAGGTCCTCGGTGAAAATCTTCCGAACGATGGCGGAGTCATCGACGATGAGCACTTTAATCTTCCCTGGATCCGTCACTTCCATCTCCTCCCGTGCCAATTTATGGGGCGAATCGGATTTCGAGTTTGACCGGGTAACCCTCCACAAGCAGGGGCAGGGATATCCCGGCATCTCCCTTGTCCCTGGGCAAGGTCGGTTCTGAACATTCCCAGGCCTTGGGAGGGGTCAAGACCCAGACCCCCTTCCGATCCAGCTTTGAAAAGAGATTCCCACAGACCATGTTACAGAGCTCACCCACGACGTCCAAGGCCTGGGAGGGCGTTGGGGCCTCCTCCTCGAGGCCCAAAAAGTTGGCCACCATCGTGCGGGCCAGTTCCGCGGGGACGAAGAAGGCCATCTGCCCGCTCAATCTCCCCTCAAATCCGATCTCCGCCCCGATCCAAGAAAACGAAGGCCGGCCATCGGGGTCTCGCTTCTCCTCCCCGGCCTCATCCACCTCCACCGTGGCGAAGAACATGGTCTCGAAGACCTGCTGGGCCACCTTCACCGCCTGATTCGGAAATTCATCCCTCATGGGCCTCCTCCATCACCCGGGACAGGACGTCCCGAACGGTCTCGGGGTAAAAAGGTTTTTGGATATAGCCTTTAATCCCAAGGGAATAGGCCTCCCCGATCCGGGCTTCGCTTCCTTCGGTCGTGATGAGGACGACCGGGATCTTCCGATACATCTCGTCCTTCCCCAGCTCTCGCAACATCTCCAGCCCGTTCATCTCCGGCATGTTGAGATCGGTCAGGATCAGGTCCACCCAGCATCTCCGGAGCATATCCAGAGCCTCCTTCCCATTCCCTGCCTCCCAGCATTCTCCCACCTCAAATCCGGAAAGGGATAGGGTCTTCCGAATGACCTTCCTCATGGTCTGGGAATCGTCTACGATCAACACGTTGAAACTCATCGTCCTTATCCCTCCCCTCAATTGACATTCAACGTCTCATTGACCAATCGGAACTGCTCCTCCAACTGCACGATGAAAGACTCGACCTCCCTGCTCCTCAGATGATGCCGTCTCAAGAGGCCATCGTCCCCCCGATAGGCGAGACCATCGGCGCCCACCCCGATCCCTGTCATCAAGGCGATCATATCGCAGAGGCGGATCAACTCGACCATCTCGGAATCCCCGAAAGACTGGGCAGGGGTGTGATGAAAGCGGATGGCGGAGATCATGATCCCGGGAAATTTCCAATATTCGGCCACCTTCCCCCCCAGTTCGGCATGATCGATCCCGAGGACCTCCCGCTCCGCCTCCGTGAACGAAAAACCCTCCTCGTGGACTAAACGTTTAATCTCCATGAAATGGCCTTGAAAGAACTGACCCAAGATCATCTTTCCGATGTCGTGAAGCAACGCCGCGGTGAAGGGGACATAGGTCATCTGCCAGTCCAACCTTTTTGAAATGATTCGGGTCAGGAGGGCGCAGGCCACGGAATGTTTCCAAAGGTCGACCTGTCCCAGGTCATATCCTTGGCAGGGCTTTTTTAACAACCCGATGCTCTGCTGGCTGAGGATGATTTCCAACAAAGGTTGGAATCCGACGAGGATGATGGCCTCTTTCAAGGAATGGACCTTCTTTTTGAGACCGAAATAGGCGGAGTTGCAGAGCCTGAGGACATTGGCCGTGATCGCAGGGTCGAGGTGGAGGACATCGACCAGATCCTGGGCCGAAGTCCGAGGATCCTCTAAGAGCTGGAGGGCCCTGAAAACCACCGCCGGAAACGGGGGCAATCGCTCAATCGACTGGAGAACCTGATCGACCTCGCTCATAACTCTTTGACTCCGTCTCCGGAGGTCTTCACCCAGACCCTTCCGCTGGCCAGTTCGAGGGAAAGGGTCCGGTTGACGGTCCCCCCCACGTCTTCGGCGTTGATCAACACATTGTTGCTCCAGAAGATCTTACGCAGGGACATATAGTTTCTCTTCCCGATATTGAAAAAATTCGAATCGTCCAAGATCTGGGCGCCCCCCACGACCTTGACGACCATCCTCCTTTTTTCGGCCCCCAATCGATAAGCGGCTTTGAAAAAGAGGGGGATCCCCGAATCGGCAAACATGTAGGGGTTGATCTGGGCCTTTTGGGGGTCGATCGAGGAGTCCGGCAGCATGAAATGGAGAAGGCCTCCCACCTTGACCACGGGGTCATAGATGCTCACCCCGATACAGGACCCTAACGAGTAGGTGATGATCGTGGCCTTCTCGTCGTTTGAAACCTTCATATCGGCGATACCGACGATCAGTTTCATAAAGCGGATGAACCCATGGCGGTTATTCCGTCATTCCATCTTTCGGTAAATGGCCGGTCGGATGTAACGAAAGGGATGGACGATCCCCGTCAGGCTTTCCGAATGGCCGATGAGCAAAAATCCCCCCCTCTCCAGGCACTCATAAAGCCGGTTGACCAATTCGGCCTGGATCTTTTTGTCAAAATAGATCATCACATTGCGGCAGAAGATACAATCGAAGGGCTCGGCAAATTGAAAAGGTTCCATCAGATTGAGCCTCTTGAATTGAACCAACCTCCGGACCTCCTCCTTCACCTTCACAAAATCCTTCCACTGATCCTCGCCTTTCAAAAAATACTTCTTGATCAGGGGGGGCGGGACGGGTTGGAGCCGTTCCTTGGGGAAAATCCCGGCCTCGGCCGTCTTGAGCGCCCGGGTCGAAAGGTCGGTCCCCAACACCGAGATCTCCCAGGCCGGTGGGTTTTCGATCCCTTCGAGCAAGGTCATTGCGATGGAATAAGGTTCTTCCCCGGAGGAACAGGCCGCGCTCCAGATCCGGATTTTTCTCCCGCGCCCCTTTTTCTGGGAAACCCACTCGGGCAAGATCACCTCTCTGAGATAGTCAAAATGGCCTTTTTCCCTGAAAAAGAAGGTAAAATTCGTCGTGATCGAGTCGAGGAGCCGGGTCAACTCCTCCCCGGTCTCATCGTTCAGAACGAACTGGTAATACTCCTGGAAGGTCCTGAAGGGCCCGTTTCGGATCCGTTTTCCGAGTCGAGCCTTGACCAGCTCCTTCTTTGCGGCGGTGAGGTGGATGCCGCACTGGGTGTAGATGAGACGGCTGAGCAATTCGAACTCCCTGTCGCTCAGCTCGAGGGGTCGATAGGGAGAAAGGTTCAACATGGCTTGGAGACTCCATGGCATCGATGGCTCAATTACTTGAAGCAGACCTCGACCGTAAAGGGTCCCCCGTGGGTTTTGAAGGGAATGGACAGGATCGGCCCCTTGGTGACGTGACGGATTTCATGGCCCGGGCCGGAGATGACCGAAGGGATGGCTCCTTGAAAGTGATGTCCCAACTCCTCCAGGCGCCGCCTGGAATCCCCTGAGATCATGTTCGTCAACTCCCCCACCGCATCCTTCACCTGGTCGTTGATCTCATAGACGTTCTCGCCCAACATCTGACTGAGGATGAGGAGGATACATTCCCGGCTGAAGGTGATGCAGATGGACCCCTGGGTCTCTCCGGTGATCCCCACGATCCCAGAGATATCCCCGGTGGCCGTCGTCCCCTTCTTGATGTAAGGTTTACCGGGGGTGGGCTGGATCCCGGCCATGGTCTTCAAAACGGAGATGGTCGCTTCAAGAAATGGGTTGATCAGTTCCGCTTTCATGTCCTCCTTCCTTTCTTCAGATTCAATCCGATCGGACCGTCTGCTTGTTCTCGAAGAGGTGATCGATGTCCTTTTTTAAAAATCTCCAGTGTTTTCCCAATTTAACCGCAGGCACCCTTCCGTCCTGGGCCAGTTTATAAACGGTTGAAACGGGTATCTTTAAGTACCGAGAAACCTCTTTGACGCTTAAAACCTCTTCCGAATCCATATCCCAGGCTTCTCCTAATCGGGCTCGATCCTATCCGTTGCTCTACTTTTTTCTTATTTCTTATATCGACAAAGAGGGAGGGGGACTTGAGTGATCGGGAGGGCTTTAGGGAAGGTATTGAGAAGGCGATCGCAAATTATGGCGCTGGGGAGGGGTGCACATTCAACGGGAGGGACAGGAATCTCCCCTTGCCCTTTCTCTTCTTCCACTCACAGAAAAAGTTCTCGACGAATCGCTCCGGTTCTTCACAGAACCTCACGTCCCCCTCGCAGATCGCCCAGACGACCCCCAAATCGCAGAACCCAATACCGGTTCCAAAGCTCAACTGGGAGGGATCCGTGATCCGATAAAACGGGCATTTTCCTTCGATCTTCATAGGCACGACTCCTCGGATTCGATGTTTTACAGATTAAGCTTCAGCAATATCAATGCCGTTTCCTAAGTTTTTTTATCTTTTCGTTTTCAATAGGGAATTTTTAAGGGAGGTGAACGACCAAAAAGCGGAGGTGTCAGCGAATCGGAATTGGATCGAAAAGGAGGTCAAATATTTGACACAAAATTGAGGTCAGATCTTGCCCGTCTTCCGGAGCTGTGAGCGCTGCTCCTTGAAGATGAAATGCCAAAGGTGTTCCTTTTCAGGTTCCGGGATGTCGATAAATTCGAGGATACAGAGCCCGCCTCCCCCTTCCACCCTCTCCAGCCGTTTGACCTTTGCCTGGGGGATATGAAAGCGTCTCCAACCTTTCTCGTCAGGCACTCTCAATTCGATCTCACAGACGGGTTCCTCCAGTTTCATGTTGAAAAGGGGAGGAGTTAAAAAAGAGACCCCGCCTAAGCCGTAATCCTTCACATGGGCACAGATCATATTGCCGTTTGACTTCTGAAAGAGGATCTCCGTCCCCGACCGGGCATTGATCCGGACAAATCGTCTCCTCTGCCTCCGGAAAATGGAAGAAGGAAACTCCGCCAGAAAGCTGCGATCCCTGCTCTGGAGGTATCGGGAATGAAACCAGCACAAGACCCCATCCTTTTCGAGGAACTCGAACCTTAGACCTCTCTCCCTATGATGGAGGATGATCTTCTCACCCCCCCTCACCTGATCGACCAACAAACAAGGCGGAACCTGCCTCGTCTCGATGCCCAGGATCAGGGTGATCCAGGCATGGTCCGTCTCGGGGATGGCCATCCGGCAAAGCCTCTTCGCCCCGATCCATTCCTCTAACATCTCGACCAAACGTTCGCCTTGGATCTCTTCCGGGGCTTGATCCATCCGTCCCCCCATCCGATGGGTCCGCCTCCCATTCATGAAAAATGGAAAAGGCCCCCCTCCTCATCCCAATTTCTTCCTCAACTCCTCGATCTCTCTCTGGAGGGCATCGATCCGTTCCCTCGATTCGGCCTGGAGGCCCGAAATCATTTGACGGCTGATCTCCTCGATCTCGGACTTCTTCACCTCGATCCTGCGGAGGATCTCCTGGTCTCGGATCATCTTGTTCAGACGAATCGAAAACTCTGAAAGGGTGAAGGGTTTTTTGATAAACTCCCTCGCCCCTGCGGCAATCGCCTTCTGGGCCGAGTATTCATCGCTGAAACCGGTCATCACCATCACCGGAAGATCGGGAAATCTCTTAGAGATCTCCTGGGTGAGCTCAATCCCGTTCATCTCTGGCATCACCACGTCCGTGACCACGGCATCGAATCGCCGTTGGCCGAGCCTCACCAGGGCCTCCCTCCCGTTGTCGGCCGTTTCACACTCATGTCCTGTGGAGGAAAGGAAATTGAGGAGGAGCTCCTGGATCGGCCTTTCATCGTCGACGATGAGGATCCTGAAATGGTCGGTGTCCATAGGTTGCGCTATGAGCCACTCTCAAACGGTCGCCTCTCGAGGTCCTCCCTTTGGGTCACCCTTTGAGGGACGAAAGAGACCTCCTGGAAAGGAACGCGGGTCGGTTTGGCCGTTCTTCTCCCGTTGCCCTTCAGCTCCACCTTCTTTGGATCCCCTTGTAGGATCCTCTCCTCGGAACCTTCTTCGGAGATCTCATGGCCAGAGGGACCATTCCTCCCGCCCACCAAGGAGGCCAGGCCTTTCACCACCTCTCTCATATTCTCGGCCTGAGCGTTCATCTCCTCTGCGGCGGAGGCAGACTCCTCGGCATTGGCCGCATTCCTCTGCACCACCTTGTCCAGCTCGACCAAGGCCTTGCTGATCTGTTCCACCCCCTGGGCCTGTTCCTGGCTGGCGGAGGCAATCTCTCCGATCAAGTCCACGATGTTTTTCAAGGCCAGGGCAACCTCTCGGTACGCCTCGTCGGTTCGATGGACCAATTCTGCCCCTTCTCTGACCCTCTTAATCGTCTCCATGATGAGGGTAGAGGTTGTGCGCGCTGCCTCGGCGGCCCGCATGGCTAGGTTTCTCACCTCGTCGGCCACCACCCCAAATCCTGCGCCGGCCTCCCCTGCCCGGGCCGCCTCCACGGCGGCATTTAAGGCCAACAAGTTCGTTTGAAAAGCGATCTCGTCGATCGCTTTCACGATCTTGCCCGTCTCCTCGCTCGACTTGGAGATCTTCTCGATCGACTCCACCAGGGCCTTCATCGATCCTCGGGCCTCCTTCATCAACTCGATCCCCTTAGACGAGAGGAGGTTGGCCTGTCGAGCGTTTTCCGCGTTTTGCCGAGTCATGGAGGCCATCTCTTCGATGGAGGAGGAGGTCTCTTCGATGCCCGCTGCCTGCTCGGAAGCGCCCTCGGCCAGGGATTGGCTGGCGGAGGAGATCTGGGTTGAGGCGGAGGTCAACTGCTCGGATGCCTCGGTGAGGGTCTCCACGGCGTTTCGGATGGGCCGGGTCACCGACCGGCTGATCAGAATCCCCATGAGGAGCGTGATGACGCCTACTGCGCCTCCGATCCACAGGACCATCCAGACCATCCTTTGGGCATTTTGATTCAGAGAGATGACGACCTGTTCCTGATTCGTCCCCGCTTTCGAAACTTCCTGATTGCTCAACTCCAGATGCTTGGACACGATGGCCTGCATCTGGTCATTTAATTTCTCAAGCTCGATTCCGCTCTGAATGGCCGTTCGAACCCTCTCCGCCACCCCTCCTTTTCCTGTAAAAGATTCGTAAACGGTCTTCAAGTGGTTCGAATAGAAGAAAATCGTCTGGATCGCCCCTCCAAATCCCTCTTTGACGAGGAGGTCCTTGAGCTGGTCACAAATCTCGTTGGCCCGTTTAAAAAGGTTTCCCAGCCGGGCGACATCCTCATCCAAGGCTTTGAGGTCCCTGGCCTGGGACGATCTCTGGACCAAGGATGAGAAGTCGTTATTCACCTGGGAAAGCGTCGAGGCGAGCGAGAGGATCTGGTTCGTATTTTTGAAGCTCCCCATCTGCCGGCTCATCTCCCCGGTGTTCATCTTCAAGGACTGATGGGCCTCTTGAAATTCCTTCTCGATGGCTTGGAGGAGGTTGTTGATCTCGTTTGTAACCTCTTTGATCCCGCTGGAGAGGGCCTCCTTCTGCTTCTCACCCCCTTCGGAAAGAAATCTTAACTGGAGGGCGACGAGACCTCCATTCATCACCATCTTTTCGTTCAGGAGGGCCAACCGCTGCATCATCTCCTCTGCCCCTTTGAACGAATCCCGAAGTTCTTTCAGGGAATGCCGCATCTCCTTGATCTTTTCGCTCACGTTCTCCTTCCAGTCCGAGACGGACCGTTTGTCGGCCGTGAGGGGCAGTTTTGGGATGAGGAAGGTCAGATCTCTCATCCTCTCCCTCACCCCGAGGAGGTGATTGAATTTCCAGTTGGCGACGACCAGATCATCCGTCCCCGTTTTCATCACCATCGAGCTCTTCTCCTTCAAATCCTCCATCAGGACGTCAATCTGGTAAATGCCCTGCAGAAGTTTCTCGTTCATGGGCTTGACCGCCTTCTGAGCGGCATCTTGGGCCCTGATTTTTCGTTCGGTATTGTCAGAAACCGCTTTGGTGATCTCAGAAATGGTTTTATCCCCTTTCGATCCTTCCCCCTTAAGTCTTGCAAGCTCCTCTGCGGCCTTCTCCACCTGACTCAAAGAACCCTGAACCGTAGAGAGGGATTTCTGCCATTCCTCCACCGTTTTGGAGTTCGACAAATGGATCAGGTTGGCCACGTGAGCCTGAAGCTCCCTCTGATAGGAGAGGGCCTTGAGCTGGTAGGGAGAGGTCCGCTCGGTCAGCTCAAGGATTCTTTGACGGGTCTGGCGGGCCCCCGTGAGCGCTGTCAGGACGATGATGGTAAGGGCAACGAGCACGATGACTACGTTCAGAGAGAGCTTCGCCTTGACAGTCATCTTCTTCTCCTCTTCAAAACTCCTTGAAGTTTCCTTCTTCCAGGGGGATGACCTCTTCGGGCTTGGGCTCCTTCAAAACAGCCTTGGGCACCGAGGCCGGCTTCTTCTTGACAACATGGGGCCCTTTACTGACCACCCCTTTCGCATAGCTCTTGCCATTGCCATT